>JAUVBO010000973.1 GCA_030591195.1 Pseudomonadota bacterium | reverse complement strand
GGCACGATGTCGCCGTAGTTCGGGTCGATGTCAGTGTCGCCGCGGTGGGGTACCAGCGTCTCGGGATAGTAGAACAGGCCCGTGTGGCGGCGCTCGGAGTAGCTGCGCATCACGGCGAAGCGCTCGGCGTCCTCCGGTGGGTCTTCGCCAGAGACGGCCACCTCCGCACGGTGCTCGAGCTGCTCGCGGTAGCGCGAGACCAGCTTGCGGTAGGCCACGTGAACCGCGTCGGGCTCGGCCCCTCGTGGCACTCCCAGGGCAACATAGAACGTGCGCTTGACCATGACTCCCCTCGGCTGGGCGTAGTCTCTGAGATTAGCCTGGGATGGTCCGGGCATCAACCAGGCCAGCAAACTTCGCCAACGATTCCAGCCCTTCACAGTGGGGAGCCGCCGCCAACCAACCGGCGGCGTTGTCCGAGATGCGTGGGCCGCTGATCGTGCCGCCGGCGAGCGAGTCGCTGCCGTGTCACGATTAGAGGATGGTGCTGATCCTGATCATCCTCGCCGTCGCGGCGCTGGTCGCGTCCCAGGTCTATCGCGCGCTCTGGCACCGCCGCTACCTGCCGCCGCCTGGGCCGACCAGCGGCATCGTCCGCCTCCGCGGGCACCTGGCCTCCCCGGGGGCAGCGTCCGCCCGCCAGGTGGTCTGGCCCCTGGCGCGCGGACCAGCTCAGTCCGCGCCCCGGGCTGCCGAGCTCGAGATCGCGCTCGACCAGGGAGGCTCCCGGCAGGTGCGCATCGACGAGGATGCGCCGCTGTTCGGCACCTCTCGGCTGCGGGTGGGTGACCGCCTGACCGTCGACGCGATCGAGGTTTCGATCCTCGCCGACGAGGCGCTCTACCGCCAGCAGGCGCGCACGGTCAGCCTCGACGCGATCCGGGTGATGGCCGGCGCCTGGCCCCGCCTGGGCGGGCTCGGCACCGGCTGCGCCGGCGCGCTGTTGTTGCTGCTTGCCATCGGGGTGGTGACCGAGAGCGGTCCGCGGACCTGGCTGCTGCGCAAGACCGCCGACAAGACGATCTGCCTCCGCGGCACCGCGCGCGAGGCGGTCTTCGGCCCGCAGCTGCTGCAGCGTTGCGTCGATCGGCAAGGTCGCCGTCAGGGCAGCTACACCATCTGGGACTGGTCGGGCACCCTGCGCGAGCGGGGCAGCTACCAGTCGGACCTGCTGCACGGCGTGCGCGACGTGCTCGAGAACGACGGCTCGATGCTGCGCGCGACCTACCGCCGCGGCACCCTCGACGGGCCCACGATCCTGCTCGGCCCGGACGCCCGAGCCAGGCGCCAGACCACCTACGCCGCCGGCGTGAAGCATGGCGTCGAGCGACTGTGGCACGACAACGGCCAGCGGGCCTTCGTCGGCTACCACGCCCACGGCGTCCCGGTGGGCAAGTGGCTCTTCTGGACCGAGACCGGCCGGCAGGTCGCCCAGGCGACGATGCGCCTCGGCGACGAGCGCTGGACCTACTTCGATCGCGACCTCGGCGGCTGCCCTGGCGATCGCGAGGTGGTCGAGCGCTGGCTCGAGCAACGGCTGGCGAGCAAGCCCAGCCCGTGTGCGATCCGCTGCGTACCCACGGCGCGGGGCAGCGAGAGCACCTCGGTCAGCCACGCGGCCTGCGTCGACGTCGACCTGCTCGCGCAGCTCGCTCAGTCCCGGCGCGCCTCCAGCAGCCACTGAAGCGTGGCCTCGCCCTGTCCAGCCGACAGCTCGAGGCGAATCGTCCGTCGATCGAGCCGCGCTGCCGGGCCCAGGGCGAAACGGTAGATCCCGGTCTCGATCCGCTCCGGCGACAGCTCGCGGTCGTCGAGCCAGCAGCGGCCGAGCAGCTCGCCGAGCGCCGCGCCCGGAGCAGCGAAGGCCATCAGCACCGCCTGGCCCGCCTGGCGGTGGTAGACCAGCCGTAGCGACGCCGGGTCGTCGAGCAGCACCTGCCGGTCCTCGGGCACCGGCGCGGAGGGCGCCCCCTCGGTCGCGGCCGCGGCAAGCTGGGGCGGCGCCCCGATCTGCAGCACGCCACGAAAGACGCCCCCGAGCCGCTCCACCAGCTCGGCGAGCGCCGGCGCACGCGTGACGCGCAGCGGCTGCCGGGTCTGGCCCTCGATCCGGTCCGCCTCGGCCAGGCCCGCGCGGATCGCGTCGGCCAGCTGCGGGCGCTGAGCGAGATAGGCGGCGACCTCTCGCCGGCGGCTGGGATCAGTCAGCTCCCGCGCCTCGGCAGCCACCAGCTCGGCGGCTGTCGGCTCGCCGGCCTCTCGCGGCTCGGGCCCGAGCACCCGATCGATCAGCACCCGCCAGCGGTCATCGCTGCAGTCGGTCAGATCCCTGCCCATAGCTCGATCCTAGCATCGTTCGTGTCGCCCCGTCGTCCGTCCGACCCCCACTTGTGGTGCGACCCCACTTCTGGTGCGACCCCACTTCTCGTTCGACGCTGGCCTCATCGGAAGCTGACAAGCTTCTCGCGCCTATCCGCGCCCGGCGGCCGGTTCTATTTCAGACTGCGTGTCTTGAATCGTTGCGGCCGCTGGCGCGGACGCAGCGAGCCGAGACAGCGCATCCGGAACCGAACCGGCCGCCCACGCGGACGATTCTATTTCGGACTGCGTATCTGAATTCGTTGAGGCCGTCCCGGCG
>JAUVBO010000357.1 GCA_030591195.1 Pseudomonadota bacterium | reverse complement strand
CGCGCTGAGCGTCAGCCTCGGGCTGAACACCGACAGCCCGCTGCTGGCGCCCGACGGCAACGTGCGGGCGCCGGTATTCAATCGCTACACCGTAGTCTATCTCGACCTCGGCCTCGACCTGGCCGAGCTGATCGCCACCGCTTCGAGGGGCCGCTGATGCACGCCACGACGAATAGCAAGAGAACCGTGTTCACCGCTGCGCTGCGGATGATCGCCCTGGCGATCATCGCCCCGGCCCTGATCGCCGGGTGCGCTGCTGAGCGCGACCCGATCGACCGGGTCCAGCCGAACGTGATCGACAAGAAGATGCTCGCCGGCGAGTGGTACTACGGCCGCACCGTGGTCGACGTGCCGGCCTCCAACGGCTTCACGGCCGTCGGACGCACCGACTACGCCGGGCTGACCCAGATCCGCTGGGACATCCAGGAGCAGGTGCTCTACGGCCGGCGGACCACCGAGCTGATCGACAACACCGACGACAAGGCCAAGTCCGGCGACAAGTACGAGGGCGAGGTAGTGGCGGCCTTCGAGATCGAGAGCCACTTCGACATCGTCAACGACTACAACCCGACCACCGGCGAGAAGCTCAACATCATCGGGGAAAACTCCACCGATCGGCCCTGGCACGAGCGGGCCTACATGCGGGTCAACTGGGCCGAGAACAAGGTGACCAACTACCACCTCGACTTCGAGGCGGCAGCGGTGGAGTCGGTGCCCTACTACGTCCAGGAGACCAACCCCGAGACGGGTGAGAAGCACCGCGACGCGCCCCACTTCGAGCCCGACGGCAGCTACTTCGACGTCACCAGCCGGATCTTCGCCAAGGCCGGCACGGTGGAGCTCGAGGGCTACGGCGAGATCCCGCTCTGCTGGCTGCGCGGCGAGGAGTTCACCGAGTGCGGCGCGGGCGAGTACAGCATCCGCCACAGCTTCCTCAAGCTCGATCCCGAGCGCCAGTACGAGCCCCTGCCCTACAAGGGCAAGGCCACCGAGGTGTTCGGTTTCTTCACCTCGGACCGGATGACCTACGACAGCAAGGAGGGCATCCGCCAGCAGAGCAAGGAGCGCTACCTCACCCGTCACAACCTCTGGAAGAAGTGGTTCGACGCCGACGGCAAGCCGATCCCCTACGCCGATCGCGAGCTGCGTCCGGTGGTCTACTTCGTCAACCGCGACTTTCCCGAGGACCTCAAGGACATCGCTCGCAACACCGCCGACCAGTACAACGACGTCTTCAACGACGTGGTCAAGGCCCTCGGTCACCAGCCGCAGGGTCGGACGTTCATCCTCTGCTCGAACAACCCGGTGATCGAGGGCGACCCCGCCGAGTGCGGTGAGGTCGGCAACGCGCCGCGGCTCGGCGACGTGCGCTACTCGTTCATGGCCTACGTGCCGAAGTACATGACCTACGGCCTGCTCGGCCTCGGACCGTCGAACAACGACCAGGAGACCGGCGAGATCATCAGCGGGATGGCCTACGTCTACCACCACAACAACACCGCCGCCTACCGCACGGTGGAGATGCTCCAGCTGCTCAACGGCACCAAGGATTCCACGGACTACATCGACGGCGTCGACCTCACCGAGTGGGTCGAGCGCGTCACCGGCAAGAAGGAGTCTCCGGCGCGGACCTTCGGCCTCGACCAGGCCAAGCACATGGTCAGCCGGATCGCCAATGGCTGGCGCGCCGCCTACTGGGCCAAGGAGCGCCAGGCGCCGACCCTCGCCGACGTCGCGGCCCAGGAGCAGCACGGCTTTCGCAAGTGGGTCGAGCCCCACCTCGAGGCGATCTACCGCCGGGGCTTCTCAAACGGCGAAAAGCACGCATCGGCCGGGCGGCTGGCCCAGCTCAAGGACACCTACATCGAAGACCTGCTGCTCGATCCCGAGATCCTGCTCGCCGGCGGCGCGGGCCCCGGCATGCCGGTGACCGAGGCCCACAAGCGCACCGCGAGCGTCGCCCGCGGCGGCCTCGGCCAGCTGGCCAAGCACCGGGCGCGGATGCGCGAGGAGTTCGCTGCGTCGCGCAACATGTACCTCGAGGAGATGGCCGACGACGCGCTGGTCGGGCTGGCCTTCGAGCTGATCGGCAAGAAGCCCGAGGAGGTCTACGAGCTGGTCCGGCGGACGATCTACTCGGCGGTCTTGACCCACGAGGTCGGCCACTCGGTCGGGCTGATGCACAACTTCGGCGGCTCGGACGACGCGATCAACTACCACGACGCCTACTGGGAGATCCGCGACGACGGCAAGGTCGGCCCGCGGCTGACCGACCCGCTGACCAACAACGAGCGCTCGAAGAAGATCTACGACCACGCCTACAGCTCGATCATGGACTACGCCGGGCGCTACACCATCGACGGCCAGGGACTCGGCAAGTACGACCGCGCGGCGCTGCTCTTCGGCTACGCCCAGAAGGTCGAGGTCTTCAAGGACCACGGCTCGGTGCCGGCCAACTAGCTGCAGTCGTGGCACGAGACCGACGGCGACATCGTCCGCTTCCTCAGCTCGGGCCCGAAGGCGGTGCACTACACCAGCTTCTACAACCGCATGGGAAAGAAGCTCTACGCCAAGGACAACCGCGAGCTGGTCGACGTCAAGGACCTGTCGGAGGACTTCTCCGAGGCCACCGTCGGCGACGCGACCAAGGCCCGCGTGCCCTACATCTACTGCTCCCACTCGCGCTACAACATCAGCGACAGCTGCCTGACCCGCGACTTCGGCGCCGACGCCTACGAGCGGATGTACAACCTGCTCAACGAGTACAACACCTGGTACATCGAGCGCAGCTTCCCGCGGGGGGTCATCGGCCGCGACTACTTCAACTACGTCAGCCGCTACTACGGGCGGATCTACGACCGGATCAAGAGCTTCAACGACCTCTACGGGCTCTACGCCGACCTGCTGCCGCGGTTCTACACCCCCGACCAGCTGCAGACCTTCCTCACCGACCCGACCACCGGCTGGGGCGCCAAGACCTGGGCCGTGCAGAACGGCTTCAACCACCTGGTGCAGACGATCCTGATGCCCGACGCCGGCGGCTACGGCGGGCCCTACAACACCGGCGACGGCGGGACGCTGATGCAAAAAGTCGGCGCCGCCGGCTCGGTCCAGCTCGGCCCGGCCGACGCCCGCTACTACAGCACCGCCTGGGGCAGCGCCAGCAGCCGCGAGTGTGGCTACTTCTGGTGGGAGTGCCTGCACCACGTCGGCTTCTACCTGGACAAGGTGATGGCGATCGAGGCGATGAGCGACTCGTCGACCAACTTCGTCGCCCGGGCCACGCCCGAGGACCTGCGCCAGTGGGAGGTCAGCTACTACAGCACCTTCCCCGAGCAGATCGCCAAGATCAACGCGGCGATCATGCGCCGCGACTTCTCCAAGGTCGGCCCGTACATCGAAAACGGCCAGCTCAAGTTCCCCAACTACACCGGGGAGCTGAGCCAGACCCACGCCCGGGCGGTCGATCCCTACGCCACCTTCAGCGTCCAGCTCTACTGGCAGGTGCTCGGCCAGGCACGCTTCTTCAACAACTTCGACCAGAGCTTCGTCGACGACTCGCGGCTGTGGATCGTCGGCACCGGCAGCCAACCCGACCTGCCGCCGGAGAAGGTCTACACCTTCACCGACCCGATCACCGGCATCAGCTACGGCGCGATCAGGTTCGCCGACCACGTCGGCGCCGGCATGGCGGTGCTGCAGCGGGCGATGGTGATGCGCAGCTACACCAAGTACTGCGACGAGACCAGCGCCACCGAGACCACCGACGACGACTGCCAGGCGATCGACGAGCGGTCGAAGGCCTTCATCACCGCCGAGCTGCTCGACCACCTCGAGCTGATCAAGGTCATGGCCGACCTGCACCCGCTGCTCCACGTCAGCAGCCCGTACAACTAGATTCGATCGCTACTGGCAGGCGCCGTTCTCGAGGTAGTAGGTCCGCTTGGAGGTCTTGGCGATGCCGTCGGGGCTGGAGACGCAGATCTCCTCGCCGACGTTGACCCAGTTGCCGAACGTCGCGTCGGCGGTCAGGGCGTGGCCGTCGCCGCCCGACCACCACCACCAGAGCCAGCCGATCTGCTTCTGCTGGGCGAGCTGCAGGATCGCCTGGTAATCGATCGGCTGGCTGTAGTTGACGCCGATGCTGGAGAACTCGCCGACGACGAGGCAGATGTCCTTGGCGATCGCGTCGTCGAGGGCCTTTTGGTAGCGGCTCGCCGGCTGGTTGGTGTCCCAGGGGTGCCAGGAAAAGACCAGGTTCTGCTCCGGATCCTGGCCGAGCAGGTACTGGGCGTTGTCGATGATGTACTGCTCGCCGCGGCCCCAGTTGGCCGCGTCGATCACGATCGGCAGCGCGAGCCCGGCCTGACGCACCTTGTTGATCGCGTCGGTGTAGCCCTGGCGGAACTGGGCCTGGGTGACGCTGCCGTCGCCGGCCTCGTTGGCGAGGTTGAGCAGGGTGTAGGCTTGGTGCTTCTTGAGCACCTTGACCATCTCGGGCGCGGTCCAGAAGTCGACGCAGAAGCCGAGCTGATCCCACTTGCCGGTGGCGTCCCACAGGGCGGGGATCGGCAGCATCTTGTTGTCGATCGCTTGCTGCAGCGCGTTGTCGACCTCGGCCGGGCTGCTGTTGTTGTACTGGACGCGGAAGGTCAGCCGCACCGCGTTGGCGCCGGTCTTGCCGACCTCGGCGAGGTTGTCGGCGGTCGGGTGGCTCGGAAAGGCGATGCCGGCGTTGACCCCCCGCAGGATCACTTCCTCACCACAGCGGTCGTAGAGCCGGCGACCCTTGACGAAGATCGTCGCCCGAGGCGGCTGGCTGGTGCCATCGGCCGTCGCGCTGTCAGCCGCTCCAGCGTCAGCGGGTGGCTCGCTGAACGAACAGACATCGACGCGATCGACCGTCACCGTGGTACCCGTCGCGTCGGCGTGCTTGCGGCCCGTGACCCGGACGGTCAGCTGGTGATCGCCGTCGTCGAGCGTCGGGCTCTCGTAGAGCAGCACGTCGTCCGCCCGCGCG
>JAUVBO010000022.1 GCA_030591195.1 Pseudomonadota bacterium | reverse complement strand
GCTACCGACCCGGCCACCCTCAGCCCTACGCCGTGCCCCTGGCCTCCGGTGGCGACTCCTCGCGCGATGCGGGTGAGGTGCTCGGTGCTGCAGGCACCGTCCCGCTCGAGCCGCTAGCCTAGACCTCCATCGAGTCGCAGCCGCAAGAAGCCGGCGACGGCGACCTCGTCGCCCAGCTGGAGCACGGTGGGGCCGCTGATGGGCTTGCCGCGGAGATAGGTGCCGTTGGTCGATCCGAGATCTTCGATCACGACCTGACCGCTGGGCTCGCGGCTCACCCGAGCGTGCCCGCGCGCCACGCTCGTCGAGAAGCCGATGGTCACCCTCGACTGGGTCGCACGGCCGATGAAGATCGGCTCCGCGCCGAGGGTGAACGACTCGCCGATCGATGGTGCGCAACCCGAGCGCGTGTGGTCGGCCCCACCATGTCCGAGAAATACCAGGCGCGATGGTCCCTTCAGGCGCTGCGCGCGATCTTCGGCGAGCGCGTAGCGCAGGGCCTCTTCGAGCAACCGTTCGCGCCACACATAGCCATCGCCGGTCAGGCCCACCACGCGCGACGTGCAGCAGGGCTCGGTGTGGCCCTGGCGCGGGATCGGCGCGTCCGCGCCCGGAGCGGAGCAGAGCACCACCGGACAGCTCGCGGTGCGCGCCGCCTCCAGCCACGCGGTGCGCTGATGCGCAAAGGCGTGCACCACGGTGGCGCAGACGCCGGTCAGGTCGAGGTTGCGCGGAACGACGACGCGATACCCAGCGCTGATCGCGACGGCGTTGAGCAGATCGAAGTCGATGCCAGGAGCAAGGATGCCGACCGTGACGTCCACCACTGGAGCCTACCACTGAACCTCGCGAGGGCTCAGCGGCGGCAGCCGCACCACCAGGGAAAGAGGCAGGGCACCGAGACGGTGCGCCGGCGGGCGACCAGCTGCAGCGGGCCGGTGATCTGCTGCCGGCTGGCCACCGGTCGGCCATCGACGGTGAGGTTCACCTCGCCCGCCGATCCGGGACCCTCACGCCGGGTGCAGGGGCGATGGGGTCCGGTGATGCTCGATCGGTCGCGCGTCATGGTGGGCTCGATCAGTGGCCGGCGCAGATGGTGCGGGTGGTGCAGACGCCCCAGATGTTGCACATCCGCTGGCTGGTGCAGGTGTGCCGGACCGCGGGGGGCGGCGGCGGCAGCGGCTCGACGCGGGCCAGCCGCACCCGGCTCTGGACGCTCACCCCGTAGGGGCTGGCGTGGACCGCGCAGCCGGTGGAGATGAACACGGCCGCGAAGAGCAGAACGATCATCGCGACCAGGTGACGGGCTTTGCGGCGACTGTTGGTCTCGGTCTGCTTCATCGGAATCTCCTGTGAGGCAACGCCCCCGATAGCCCCGATTAAAGCAACCACTGGGCCAAGATCCAGCCCAAACAAATCGTGGTCTTACGCCAGTCGCCCGTGACCATTGGTTCACATGGCCGATGCAATCGTGAACAGACGGCTTCACCAGCGCGGTGAGGTCGTGCCAGCGGATCCTCGACCAGCCGGCAGGCGATCTCTACGCCTCGGACCACGCTGGTGTGCTATGCGACTTCGATGTCACCCGATGAGATGAGGTGCCAATGACCTGGTTCCTGCGCGCCGGACTCCTGGCCACCGCGTGGTTGTTGACCGCCTGCAGCGGCACCGTCGGCGGCAGCAGCGGCGCTGACGGGGCCACCGACGCCCCGCGGCCGACCGATGCCACCTTGCCCGACGGACCCGCCGCCGATGTTCCGCGGCCCCAGGGTGATGGGCCGACAGCGGGCGACGGGCCGGCTGCGAGCGACAGCGCGGTCGCCAGCGACAGCGAGCCGCCACCGAGTGACGGACCGGTCCAGCCACCGCCAAAGGCGTGCGGTGACGGCGTGGCCGACCGGACCTTTGACGCGGCCAAGGGCTGGTACGTCGAGGAGTGCGACGAGGGGGCCCTAAACGGCACAGGGCGAGAGGCCTGCGGCACCGACTGTCGCTACCGATCCTGCGACAGCGGCCGGCCGTGCGGGCCGCTGCGGTCGACCTTCGGCGCCTACTTTCCCTCGAGCGAGGCGGAGCTCGCCGCCCTGCTGCTGTCGATGCGCGAGATGGGCTACGAGGAGTTCATCCCGGTCAACATCGGCGCCCAGCTGTGGAAGAAGAGCGGCAGCAGCTTCACCGTCACCGGCGTGCAGGACGCCTACTACAAGGTCACGGGCAGCAGCTCGGTCCTCTCGCGGCACCTGGCCCTCGCCGCCAAGGCGGGCATCAAGGTGATCGTCGGCCTCGCTGGCCTGGTTGTCGACGGCGGCTACGACTGGGAAGTCTGGCTCAACGCGAGCCGGCGACAGCCGTTCGTCGAGCACACCCTCGACCTCGCCGCCGAGGTGATCAAGCAGGTCGGCGGCTCGCCGGCGTTTGCGGGGTTCTACCTGCCGGGCGAGATGAACCTCGGGCAGAACCTCTGCACCGAGGCCGGCGACTTCTACGCCCAGCTGATCGGCGGGGCCTACGGCCGGACGGGGCTGCGGGCCCAGCTCAACAGCCGCGGCGGCGGCCTGATCACCATCGCCCCCTACCTCGCGGTGGCCGGCCAGAGCGCGGCGACCATCGGCGCCCGGCTGCGCTGTGTCTTCGACAAGGCCAAGGCAGTCGGCGGGCTCGACCGGATCATGGTCCAGGACGGCGTGCCCAAGGCCGCCGAGGGCTTCACGACGCTGAACAACGTCAAGAGCTACTTCGCCGCGATGTGGAGCGCGCTGGCCGCCGCCGACCGCGAGGTGCTCTGGGTCGACCTCGAGACCTACGCCTGGCCCAACGCCCCCTGCACCTCGGCGCCCGGCGGCTCGCGGCCGGCGACGATCGCGCGCATCGGCGATCAGGTGCGCGAGGTCGGCCGCTACGTCGGGGGATTCTCCCAGTGGATCCACGCCCACAACTTCCGCGCCAGCAAGCTCGGCAGCGACGCCTGCGACCCCGACCGCACGGCCCTCGGCCAGGCCTACATCACGCGGCCGTTTCCGTTTCACGGCTTCAACTACAACAGCCACGTGATCCTCCGCGGCTACCGGCTGCTGCCCGCCGGCGCGATCGAGGTCAGCTGCCCGACCGCGTCGGGAACCCAGACCCTGAGCTTCAACCAGGGCTCGGGCCTCGCCGTGCACTACGCCGCCTCGTGGCTCAGCGACGCCGACGTGCCCGACCCGTCCGAGGTCTACGAGGTCTCGCTCCCCGTCCCCGCGGTCTGCACCGGCGCGATGCAGGTCAGCTTCGTCAACCCAGGTGGCAGCAAGTCGAGCACCCTGTCGATCCCGCTCTAGCCCGGGCCCGGTGGCGCGACCGTCAGCTCAGTAGGTCACCTTGCCACCGCTGATCCGCTTGGCGATGGCCAGCATGACCTGCTGCACCCGGGCAAAGCCGCGGCTCTTGCGCGCTTCCCCGGCCCAGACCGTGACGTTTATCGAGCCCCGGCCGTCGATCGCGACGCTCAGCGAGGGGCGCGTCTCGTCGGGGACGCCAACCTTCCGCTTGCTGCGTACGGTCCAGAGCTTGCCAGCGAGGGTGGCGCGCAGCAGCGCCTTGCACTCGGCGACCAGGACCTTGCCGGTCAAGCTCAGCCCCTGCCCCGGCCGCTGACCGCGCTTGGTGTGGGAGATCTGCACCTTCCCGTCAGCGAGGTTGACGTGGGTCCAGCCGTGAAAGCCCGATCCGTCGGCGTAGCTCGCCCTGACCCCGGCGCACGGGTCAGACGACTTGCTCAGCTGGCTCTTGAGCGCCGCGGCCCGCAGGGGCGGCGAGGCAGCGGTCTTCGCCAAGGCCGGCAAGGCGACGAACAAGGTCAGGGCAAGGACGAGGACGGTATGCGCGAGTCTTCTGCTCATCGGGCAACTATACCGGGCGACGGCGCCCTGGGCAGCCCCGCGACGCCCTCAAGTGACGCGGCGTCCGGATACCGGCGAAGCCCGAACCGGCTCACCGGATGCCTGGCGGCCCGACTCCCACAACCAGGTGGAATCGCACACTCGCAAAGCTGGCCCGCGCCTTGCTCAACGGAGGTCGTGACCGACGAGACCGCACGAGGCCACGGCATCCAGGCCAAGGCCGACGACGACCCGCCCAGCGACGACTACGACAGCGCGTGGAAGGCAGTGATCGATCGCTTCACCGAGGACTTCTTCGCGCTGCTCTTTCCGGCGATCCACCGCGGCATCGACTGGCGCGTCGCCCCAGAGTCGCTCGAGTCCGAGCTGCTGGCGCTCGCGCCGAGCGCGCAGTCGCCCAAGGGCGTCGTCGACCGGCTGATCAAGCTCCGGCGCCTCTCGGGCGAGGAGTGCTGGGTGCTGGTACATGTCGAGGTCCAGGCCCAGCGCGACGCGACCTTCGCCGAGCGGATGTTCCGCTACCACTACCGGATCTTCGATCGCTACGACCAGGTGCCGGTCAGCGTGGCGGTGCTCGCCGACGAGAGCTCGACCTGGCGACCGGCCGACTACGAGCATGGCCAGTGGGGCTGCGAGCTGAAGCTGGCCTTCCCGACGATCAAGCTGCTCGACCTGGACCCGGGCGAGCTCGAGGCGAGCGACAACCCGTTTGCCGCCGTGGTGATGGCCCACCTCAAGACGCAGCAGACCCGCAGGCTGCCCGAGCAGCGCGCCCGCTGGAAGCTGCACGTGGCGCGGCTGCTGTTTCGGCGGTGGTGGGACCGCGATGATATACTCGAGCTGTATCGCTTCCTCGACGGGCTGATGGCGCTGCCGGAAGCGCTAGAGATCCAGCACCGGGCTACGGTGACCCGTGAGCTGAAGGAGCAGGGCATGCCACACCTGACCTACTGGGAACGCCAAGGCCTGGAGAAGGGCAAGCAAGAGGGCCTCAAGCAGGGCGAAGCCAAGGGCAAGCGTGACGCGGTTATCCAGGCCCTCGAGGCCCGCTTCGGCGCCGTGCCCGGGGTCGTGGTCGTCGCGATCAACGCCGTCGACGATCTCACGCGCCTCGACAGCCTGCTCCGCCTGGCCGTGGTCACCGAGTCCCTGACCGCTTTCGAAGCACTGCTGCCGCCCTCCGCCTGATACCACCGTACAGCTCGATGAGCGGTCTAATCGCGGTAGGCGGCGATACGGATGCCGTGCTTCTTGGCCCGGCGGTAAAGCTGGCTGCGGCTGATGCCTAGCGCCTCGGCGGCAGCGTCGGGATCGCCGCGGTGGGCGTCGAGGGCCTCGCGCACGGCCTCGGCCTCGCTCGAGGGCCGCACGCGCACCGGCGGCGCCTCGCTCGCCATCGGGGACGCCACCGGCTCCGGCGACCCGGCTCCGGGCAGGTCGAGGTCGTCGGCGAAGTGCTCGGCCAGCAGCTCTTCGAGATCCTCGTCGCCGAGCAGCAGCGCGCCCGCTGGAAGCTGCTCGCCGACGCCCTGCGGTCGTCAACGAGAGCGAGGCCGGCGATTTGGCTTCCTTGGTCGTGGGGAGTGTGCTACGAGCGCTGCCTTCGGGGTTGTTCTTCGCCCCAAGCAAGGCACAGACGATGTCCACGGTTACCCGCGCAAACGATCCCTGGCTCACGGAGCTGCTCTACTGGACGGCGACCTTCGTCGTCGCAGCAGCGGTCGTGATGGTCGTGGTGATCTTCTCCGGCGCCACCCGGGCATAAGCAGCAAGCGCCCCGCTTACTCGAGCCAGCCGCCGTTGACGGCGACGATCCACTCGGCAGTGGTCGGGTCGAAGGTGCCGACGGCTCGCGGGTAGCGCAGCACGACGATGTCGAAGACGTAGCCGCCCTGCCACATCGCCGCCGGGATAGCGGTCTGGTGGACGACCTTCGCAGCCGCGTCGGCGTCGGCCTGGCTGAGGCTCTGACCGTTGACCAGATCGTAGCCGGTGACCTTGACCGGCCCCGAGGAGGTCCCGACGAGCGGACAGTTGCTGCCGAGCTCGGACGCCGCGCGCCAGGTCTTCGGGTAGGTGAGATCGCCGCTGCCGAGCCAGATGATGCTGCCGCCGAAGACCGACAGGCCGGTGCGCGCGCTCACCGCGCTCGCGCCGCCGAAGTCGCCCGGTGCCTGGTAGAAGACGTAGAGGTCCTCTGGGTTGGCGCCGTTGAGCATCTGGCCGGCCGTGCCGTAGCCGGTGTCTGCCTGGGCAGTGGCCCGGGCCGCGGTCTCGTCGACGCCGGCGTACTTGCCGCAGACCAGCTGGTGGCCGAGGATCTTGAGCGTGTCGTGGTCGAGGCGCACCACGGCGGTGCAGGAGCGCACCGGCGGCGTGTACATCTCTGCCGACAGGGCGGCGATCTCCGCGGAGCAGTCGCCGGCAGCGCCCACGGGTCGGCAGCGCCCGGTGGCCGGGTTGACCTCGAACCCGATGTTGCAGCTGCAGCTGCCGTCGGCGTTGCACTTGCCCCACAGCGCCGACACGGCCGGGTTGTCATTGCAGGTCTGGTCGATGCCGGGCGTGCATGACCCGGCGGCCATGTCCGGCGACGATTCCGCATCGGTGCCAGCGTCGGGCGGGGCGGTCTCGGGGGGCCCCTGATCGAGCGTCGGACCGGCGTCGGGGATCACGGTGCCGGTGTCGACGCCGAGGTCACCCTCGCCGTCCTTGCCGAGGTCGACCTGGTCGTTGCAGCCAGCGACGACCCACAGCAGGCAAGCCAACAGCAGGCAAGCCAGGATGGTCAGGCGCTTCGTCGGATTGAGGCTCATCGGTTCCCTCCCAAGCAGTAGCGAAGACGTAGTGGTCGGTCGGTCTCTGAGAGGTTAGTGGCCAGGACGCGATCGTTCCGTCACGGCTTGGTGCGTTTTGCCCGCGCACAGGAGGAGCGCAGCCGCGCCAGGTGGAGCGAGCGCGGCGACTCGCGCCGCAAGCGGTCGGCCTCGCGGCGGGCATCGGCGACGCGCCCGACGAGACAGAGCGCGAGCACCCGCGCGGCGCGGGCCTCCTCGCCGAAGGTTGGCGCCGAGCAGCGGCGGGCGTGCCGGCCGAGCGCGGCGAGCGCCCGCTCGCCGTCACGGGCCCGCAGCGACGCCTGGGCGTCCTTGAGCAGCGCCAGCTCGGCGCTGGTGTCGCAGCGGGGTCTCGGCGGAGGCGTTGACGGTGACGGCGCCTTGACCAGCGCCGGCGCGGGTGCTGGCCGCAGCACGGTCGCCGCGGTGACACCCGGCCCCGTCGGGACCGGCTCCGCAGGATCGCCAACGGCCGGAGCAGGCGCACCGCCAGGAGCCCCTGGCTCATCCGGCGCGGCATCCACCGTGACCGCACGGCGTGCGATCTTGGGTGCTGGCCGCACGATCGGCGACGGCGGCGACGGCGGTACGGCGGTGGCGAGGCGCGCGCGGCGCCCAGTCTGCGGCTCCGCCGTCTTCGGCTCGACTGTCCTCGGCTCCGCGCTAGCCTTCGCCGGGGACGCGGCGACGCTCCGGCTCGTCACCTCGCGAGGCTCGACCTTGGCTGCTGCGGTGACGGCAGCGAGCTGCCGGTCTTCATCGGTCGTCCTGCCCGAATCGATCAACTTGTAGGTGCCCGCACCCCCGGCAGACACGACGACCACCGCGACGACGATCTTGACCTTGGCCGCGGCGGTGAGCCCGGCGCCGGGCTTGACCGCTGCTGCGGCGCCAGTGCCCGCGGCCGCGCCGCTGCCAGCCGCGCTCGCGCCGGCCCCTGCCGACGGATCGGGCAGGGCCGGCAACGCGAGCCTGGCCGACAGCGCGGCCAGCACGCGGGCCCTGTCTGCCGGGCGCGGGTCCTCGGCGGCCCGGGCGGCTTCGAGCAGCGCGCGCGCTTCCTTCGACAGCTCGCTCATCGCTCGCCCTCTCTCTGCTGCTCGAGCGCCAGATCGAACGCCCGCCGTGCGGCCCGCAGCCGCGAGTACACGGTGTTGAGCTTGACCCCGAGCGCCTCGGCGATCTCGGGCGCGCTCATCCCTTCCATCTCGGTCAGCACGAACACCGTACGCTTTTCGTCGTCGAGCTGCTGCAGCAGCCGGTCCACCTGCCGCAGCGCCTCGGACTCGGCCGCCGCCTGCTGCGGGTCGGGCCCGTCGGAGGCGATGTCGTCGGCGAACGGGCGCTGGTCGCCACGCCGGCTCGAGGCCCTCCGGTAGTCGCTCGCCACCCGCCAGCAAATGCTGGCGAGCCAGGTCCCGAGCGACGAGCGGCCCTCGAAGTCAGCCAGCCGCCGGTGAACAACGATGAAGGTGTCCTGGACCGCGTCGTCCAGTTGGGGCGTCGGCACGCCGAGCCGGCGCAGGTTGCGCCAGGCAAAGTCGAAGTAGCCCTGGTAGATCCGCTCGAAGGTCGGCGGCGTGTCGCCGGCGCGCTCGCTCGCAGCTATGACGCCAACGCAACCGGGCCCGGGGGATGGCGCACAGAGCTCCACGTTATCTTCGTGACCGCCGGCGCCTCTTTCCGTCACCCGCCTGGACAAAAAACGTCTCCCCCGGCCATCAGAAGACCCGGGCCTCGACGCCCGCGCCGAGCTGGCCAACCAGGATCGCCGGCTGGTGTGCCTGCCCGACGCCCTCGATCTCGAACGATGCGCGGGCGAAGCTCGCGCCCCCTCGGCCCTCGAGCCGAATCCACCAGCGCTTCGTGATCGCTACCGAAAGCGCTCCTCCACCGAGCGCCGCCCCCCAGAGCGAGCCCCCGCTACGGGGTTCGGCGATGTTGATCCCTTCGCCGTGAAGCCAGCCCACGGTAGCGCCGAGACACAGGTCGAGCTCGAACCGACCGCCCCGCCGACGACGCCAGCAGCCGCGCAGGGCACCGGCGATCGGCAGGCGCAGGTCGACTGCCGCGCCGCCAGCCCGCAGCGAGCGGCCCACCGGCAGCCCGTGGCTCAGGTCGAGCTCGAGCCGCAAGGCCGGCCACAGCAGCGCCCCGGCGAGCCCGAAGCTCACCCCGGCAGCCGGCAGGACCCCGACATCGACCCGGACCAGAGGGCGCAGCGCCAGCCGGATCCTGGGCGTGGCTGCGGCCCGGTCCCGCGAGCCACCTCTGCCGACACGGACCGCGTCGGGATCGATCGCCAGCGCCGCGATCAGCACCGCGCCGTCCACCAGCTGCGGGCAGGAGTCGGCGGCGAACGACCGCTCGCCGCCACCGCTCGCCGTCTTCAACGCGAGGCGCATCCGCCAGCGTCCGGCGCGGCGGGTGACCACCGCGTCGAAGGCCACCAGCTTGCCGGCGAGCCCCGACGGCGCCGTGCCGATCAGGCTCGCGATGCGCCCGAGCAGCCCGGCCGGCCGCGCGCACCGGGGCGCCCCCGACCAGGAAACTCGAACCCGATCAGGCTCGCTGGCCCTCACCCCGCTGGCGGCTAGCAGGAGCATCACCCCGAGCACCAACCCGGCCGCGACCGCATGACTTGCGCTTCTCAACACCCCATTCCTTCGCCCACCGGGAGTGTACCCAACGTTCATGGAACACGTCACCTCGGGCCTTGGCAGCCGACGACCGCCCATCTACGCTTGTTGGATGAGCGGTATCAGACGAGTGGCGGTGTGGCCGCCGGTGGGCCTGCTGGCCCTGTCGATGCTGGCCTGTGACGGTGGCTCGGTGAGCAACGCCCCGCTGACCGACGGCGGCGCCCCCGCGGGCGAGATCGGCTTCGCCGACCAGGCGCTGGCTGACAGCGCCTCTACCGACGGCCCCGCGACAGTAGCCGACGCCAACACCTCAAGAGACGGCGAGGTGGCCAGCGACGGGACGCCGCCCCTGGACCAGGGCGTCGACGCCACGCCGCCCGATCCCGGACCGCTGAGGATCTACCTCGCGACCAGCGGCAAGGACAGCAACGACGGGCTGACCGAGGCCACGTCGATCCTGACGCTCGAGCGCGCCCACGCGATCCTCGTGGCGAAGAAGCCGCAGCGCGACGTCGAGCTCCGCATCGCGCCGGGCACCTACTACGCCCAGAAGACCGTCTGGACGTTCACCATGCCGACCCACGAAATCAAGCTGATGACGCTCAACGGCGACAAGGACCGGCCGGTCTTCGACGGCTGCACCAAGCCGAACGCCGCGCCGGCCGACTGCCCCGGCGGCACCTGGTTCACCCTCAAGCACAGCAACGGCGAGCAGACCAACTTTCACTTCTGGTACATCCGGGTCCAGCGCTACGGCACCGCGGTGAGCTTCAACGGCAACCGCAACCAGGAGAGCACCTCCAACGGCGGCAACCGGATCTTCGGCTGCTACTTCGACCGGATCGGCAACGTCTTCAACCCCGCCCTCAACCCCTCCACCGCCGCCGTGCGGCTGGTCAACTCCGACGACAACGAGATCGCCAACACCCACTTCATCGACGTGGTCAACACCACCAGCGGCGGACTGATTCACTCGCTCTACGTGGCCCATATGTCGGACCGCAACCTGATCCGCGCCAACCGGTTCAAGAACAACAGCGGCGATCCGATCCGCCTGCGCGACTTTTCCAACGACAACCAGATCACCGACAACAAGCTGATCAGGACCGGCAGCGCCGGCTACTCCGACTGGTACTGCGACCACGAGGTCAACACCGCCTGCACCAAGGTCGGTCCCGAGTGCCCCTCGTGGGGCAACCAGTTCCGCGACAACCTGCTCGACGGCGACTACGGCTGCCAGCCACTCAAGCCCTTCGTCTACTACCAAGACGAGACGACCACCGGCTGCCAGCCGCCGACGCCGACCGCCAAGCGCCTGAGCACCAGCGGCAACACCCAGACCGCCACGCCCTGCACCAACTGACCCCGGAGCCCAGCGGGGGCAACCCGTGCTTCGGCCAGCGACGAGGAGATCGAGGGAGCGAGAGATGATCGCGCGGGGGATGGTCGCAGCCGCGACGCCAGCAATGACCGGCACCGTCTCCCTGCCAGCGATGGCGCCTCGACGACCTCCGTTGACCAATTTGTTCTGTCACAAGCCCTTCGTCGCGAAGAAGCCCCCCGCGCCACCCAAGAGGAGGTAGCGCTTTGCGTAACGCTCGCCGCGGAGTTTCCGAAACTCCATCCCCAGCGCGACGCTTTGCGTAACGCTCGCCGCGGAGTTTCCGAAACTCCATCCCCAACGCGACGCTTTGCGTAACGCTCGCCACGGAGTTTCCGGATCTCCAGGCCCCACGCGACGCCTTGCGTAACGCTCGCCGCGAAGTTTCCGAAGCTCCATTCCCAGCGCAACGCTTTGCGTAGCGCTCGCCGCGGAGTTTCCGCCGCGGCCGTCGACCCAGTGGCCGTCCTGGCTTCGATCGCTACTTCGGGCATTTTTTGCGCAACAGCGGCGTCCGCGTGCCGATAACCGCCGCGGAGGACACCGCACATGAGCACACCGATCGGACATCACGTCATCTGCCGGCTGACCGACAGCCGCGTGATCGCCCCGACCACTCTGCAACGCCGACAGGTCGCCCGCGCCGTGCTCGAGATGAGCCGGGGCTTCCGCCTGCTGGCCTTCAACGTGCCGGACACCCACCTGCACCTCGAGCACGGGGAGGACCGCGCCACCAGCGGCAGGCTGATCCGGCGAGTGCAGATAGCGATCCGACGGCGTCTACGCCTTCCGGTGGGTTTCGCCGAGGCCCAGCACGAGGCCATCCGGCATCAAGGGCACCTGGTCAAGGCCTTCGACTATATCCTCCGCCAGCAGCCACGCCACGGGCTGGCATGGGATCCATACCACGAGGCGGGTAACCTACCTGACCTGCTGGGCATGAGGACCATCGGCCGGCACACGGCGGCCAACGTCCGTCGACTGCTGCCGCGCGTCAGCCGACGGCGGCTGCTCGAGCTGCTCGGGGTGCGCGAGCTGTTCGAGGCCACGGGGCCACTCGAGCTGACCCTCCCGGCGACGCTGGCAGCGCTCGGCCGCAACCGGCTCGTCCCAAGCACGGCCTTGGCGCGCGCTGCCTGGCGGGCGGCGATGGTGGTCCTCGAGGGTCGGCTTTCGATCGCCGGGGTCGCTCGGCTGCTCGGCACCTCGCGCCAG
>JAUVBO010000925.1 GCA_030591195.1 Pseudomonadota bacterium | reverse complement strand
GCGGGAAGCACCTCGGTGGCCGACGTCGCCGAGCGGGTCTTGCCGAGCGTGGTCAACATCGCCTCCACCCGGGTGGTCGGCTCTGGCCACAGGCCGATCAACAACCCGATGTTTCGTCGCTTTTTCCGTCGGTTTCGCCCCTCGCCGCGACACCAGCGCGGGCTGGGTTCGGGCGAGATCGTCAGCGCCGATGGCGTGGTGATGACCAACAACCACGTCGTCGCCAAGGCGGACAAGATCAAGGTCACGCTCTGGGACAAGCGCGAGTACAGCGCCAAGGTGATCGGCGCCGACCCGAAGAGCGACCTGGCCCTGCTGCGGCTCAAGGGGGCGAAGAACCTGCGCCCGATCAGTATCGGCGACAGCGACAAGCTGCGTCTCGGCGACGTGGTGCTGGCGATCGGCAACCCGTTCGGTGTCGGGCAGACGGTGACCATGGGCATCGTCTCGGCCAAGGGCCGGGCAAACATGGGCATCGCGGCCTACGAGGACTTCATCCAGACCGACGCGGCGATCAACCCTGGCAACTCGGGGGGGGCGCTGATCAACATGCGCGGAGAGCTGGTCGGGATCAACACCGCGATCCTCTCGCGCACCGGTGGCTATCAAGGGATCGGCTTCGCGATCCCGACCAATATGGCGCAGCCGATCAAGCGGGCGCTGCTCAAGGGCGGCAAGGTGCGACGGGGCTGGCTCGGGGTGGTGATCCAGCAGGTCACGCCGGCGCTGGCCAAGGCGATGCGGCTGCCCACCCGTCGAGGCGTGTTGATCTCCGACGTGGATCCGAGGGGGCCCGCATCCAAGGCTGGCATCCTGCGTGGCGATCTGGTGGTCAAGATCAACGGCCGGACCGTGGGCTCGCCAGGACGTTTGCGCAACATCATCGCCTCGGCTGGAGACAGGGCCAAGGTCAAGGTCGAGCTCTATCGCAGCGCCAAGAAGCGCTGGATCGACGTCCGGCTGGCCGAGCTGCCGGCTGACCTGGGTGGCACCGCGAAGGTCTCGCCGGCGCGGAGGGGTGGCATCACGGTCGAGCCGCTGACCGGAAAGAATCGTAAACACTTCGGTATTTCCCATCGCCTGCGGAGCGGGGTGGTGGTGACCTCGATCAAGCCCGGGTCGCGGGTCGCCCGGGCCGGTCTCATCGAAGGGGACGTGATCTTGGAGGTCAATCGGGTTAGAATAGCTACGGTGAGCCGCTTCACTCAGCTGTTCACGGCCGCTCGCGGCCAGGTGTTGATGCTGGTCTACCGACGCGGCGTCTCCCACTACCTCCTTATTCAGAAGTAGCAGCGGATCGGCAGGGGCGGTACGAGCCTGCGGGTGGGACAAACTGTCGGTGATTGGACGTTTGCCGGGTTTCAACAAGGAGCAACGATGGAGCTAGCGACGACGTTTCGCGGACTGAACGCAATGGAGTGCGGGACCGCTTCGCGCGCGCTCGAGCGCAACAGCGCTCGGCTCGACCGCCTGCTGGACAAGCCAACGACGATGAAGGTCGTGGTCGACGGCGGGGGGCCCGAGTACCGTGTGATGCTGTCCATGGGGATGAGGGGGGCGGATCTGAACTCCGAAGACGTCGGCCATGACCTGGCGAATGTCATCGCCAGTGCCTGCGAGCAGCTGCGGGTGCAGATGGTGCGCGCCCGCCACCGGGGAGAGAGCCGTCGCCACCGGACCGTGGACAAGGAGGCCTGATAGCCTGTCAGGGGCCTCGAAACCCACACACCAAAAGTCCCCCGCGAGACCGCGAAGAGAGAGCCAGGCGATGGGCCTGGCTCTTTCCTCGTCGGTCGCTCCACAGACCTTGACGCGGTGTGACGTTGGAACGATCATCAGCCCTCTAGGCCCCGTGACCAGACCCGAGGTGCTGATGAATCCCGACTCTTGTCGCCTACCTCGCGCGATCTCGCTGACCGTCGGGCTCGCCCTGCTCGGAGGCTGCAGCATCCAGCGGATGGCCCTCGACCAGACGGCCGCGATCCTCAAGAACGCCCAGGCGGCATTCGAGCGCGAGTGGGACTACGACCTGGCCGCCCCGGCCCTCGAGACCAACGTCAAGCTGGTCGAGGGGTTCCTCGAGAGCGGCAAGGACAACCAGGACCTGCTCGAGCTGGCGGCCAAGGGCTACACCTCCTACGCGCTGCTGGTGCTCGAGGATCGCTTGGAGCGCGCCGAGGAGGACAGCCCGGCGGCCGAGCGCCTCCGCCTGCGGGCCAGCGAGATGTACCTCCGCGGCCATCGCTTCGGCCTGCGGCTGCTCGATGTTCGTCGGCCTGGCTTCGCCGCCGCGTTCCGCAAGGGCCGCGAGGCGCTCGACCGGGCCCTCGCCGAGTGCGAGGCCGACGACGCCTTCGCCATCGTCTGGATCGCGATGCCGCTGGCCAGCGCGATCAACCTGCGCCGGGACGACGTGCTGCTGATCGCCCAGCTGGCCAAGGCCAAGCAGCTGATCAAGCGCGCGGTGGAGCTCGACGAGGGGTACTACAACGCCGCTCCGCACCTGATCCTCGGCGGGATGCTCGGCGGGGTGAGCAAGATGTTCGGCGGTGACCCGAAGCTCGCCAAGAAGCACTTCGAGCGGGCCCTCGCGCTGACCAAGCGCCGCTTTCTGCTGATCCAGGTGATGTACGCCCAGACCTTCGCGGTGCAGCAGCAGGACGAGAAGCTCTTCCGCTCGCTGCTGCAGGAGGTGCTCGCGGCCAAGCTCGAGGTCTACCCCGAGCAGAAGCTGCCCAACGTCGTCGCCAAGCGCAAGGCGCGCCGGTTGCTGGCGCGCGCCGAGG
>JAUVBO010000864.1 GCA_030591195.1 Pseudomonadota bacterium | reverse complement strand
CGGTCGAAGTCGAGGATCGCCGACAGCGCGCGCACCTTCCGGTCGACGGCGCCGGCGGCCTCCTGGTAGGCCCGGCTGGCGGCCCCGTGGACATGGCCCGCCGAGTCGACCTCATCGAGTATCAGGATCGCCAGGTCGACCTTGCCGATCGCGGCGAGGGCACGAAGCCACGACACCTCACGCCCGAGCGCTACGCCCAAGTGGGGCCCGAAGAGTCGTCCGAGGGGCGTCGGATGGCCGTCTTCGTAGGACAGAGTCTTCAGCCCCGCCGCTCGGGCGCGCGCCAGGAGCGAATCGAGGGGCACGGCCCTCGGATAGCGGTTGGTCCGGACCCCCGAGTCGACCGGGTCGAGGCCCGTGAGCCAGGTGGTGTAGCTCGGTCCCGAGTAGGTCGGGCCAGCGGCCCGGGTCGTGGCCCAGACCCCGCTCTTGCCGAGCTTCGTGATACCGGCCAACTCCCGGGCGACCTGCACGCCGAGCCCGTCGGCGATCACCATCACCATCCGCCTCACCACCCGGGTTGGCGGCGAGTCGAGCTGACGTGAGCCCCCTGCTGGAAGGCCGAGCAGCGTCGGCTCGGGGTTGTCGAGCCCCGTCCAGGCGCTCCACTGGGCGCCGGCGGCCCAAGCGCCGATCAGCCCGAGCAGGCCGCCGGCGGCGAGCAGCACCCGCCGTGGCGAGGGCTCGCGCCCCCCGGAAACCTCGGATCGGTCGGACATCACCGGGCATTGTCGCACACCTTGCCGGACCCGGCTGAGGTCCATCGCAGGGGGGCAATACGGGAAAAATCAGCCACGCGTAACGACTGAGGTGACTCCAGGGGCGAAGCCGGCGAGAATGCAGTGGCGGCAGTGGAGGCAGCAGCGGCCCCAGGGAGGGAGGACACCGATGCGCAGCAGACAAGACGGTGCGCACGAGCGTCGCGCCGAGCTCGCGGGCACCTGGTACCCAGACAGCGCCGCCGAGTGCGATCGGGCCTTGGCGGACTTCGACCGTGGCCGCGTCCCCTACCGGGGCGAAGCGCCGATCAGAGGGGGGCTCGTGCCTCACGCGGGCTGGACCTTCTCCGGCGCCATCGCTCACAACGCGATCGCCGCGATCGCCGAGAGCGCCAGCGCCGCCGGCCCCATCGACACCGTGGTCCTCTTCGCCGGGCACCTGGACCCCCGCTCGGCACCGACGATGATCGCTCGGGGCGAGTCCTGGACCCCCCTGGGCGGTGTCGAGACCGACGAGGAGCTGGCCGCGAATGTGGCTGATGCCTGCTCGGATCTGCTCCGGGTCGAGGATCCCAGCCGACATAGCCAAGACAACTCCTTCGAGCTCCAGTTTCCGCTGATTCGGCACTTTTTCGGTGAAGCGCGGATGCTCGCGGTGGGCGCTCCGCCCCGCGCAGAGACCCTGCGCGTGGCCGACGCGGTGGTCGAACAGGTGACTCGGCTTGGTCGTCGGTCAGTGTTTCTCGGCTCGACTGATCTGACTCACTACGGACCCAACTACGGCTGGACGCCGCGGGGCGTCGGCGTGGAGGCCGAGCGCTGGGTCCGCGAGGAGAACGACCCGGCATTCATCGACCGGGCGCTGGAGCTGGACTGCGGATCGATGGTCGAGGTGGCCCTCGACCGCCGCAACGCCTGCTGTCCCGGGGCCGCCGCGGCCGCCGCACACTGCAGTCGCGCCCTCGGCTCGACCAGCGGCACGCTGTTGCGCTACGGAACCAGTGCTGATATCCACCGTTCGAGCAGCTTCGTCGGCTACGCGGCGATCATCTTCTGAACCGGGCCTCCGGCGCCAGGAGCTCCTGGCGCCGCCCCTGCACCAACGAGGAAGCCCCGCAACGAGTTCGATGCCCGAGCCGCTCCGCGTATTGATGGTCACCTCGGAGGCCGCACCCCTCGCTCAGGCTGGAGGTTTGGGGGCGGTCGTCGGCGCGCTCTGCCCCGCCCTGCGCCAGCGGAAGATCGACGTCCGGGTGGTGCTACCTCGCTATCGCGGCACGGGCGACGCGTCGTCCATCAGGCGCGACCCGACGCCGCTCGGGGTCCCCCTCGACGGACAGGAGCGGTGGTGCGCGGTCCAGCATGGTGCGCTGGGCCCGGTGCCGGTCTATCTTCTCGAGCACGACCAGCTCTTCGATCGCCCGCACATCTACGGCCCACCGGGGCAGAGCTACGACGACAACGCCGCCCGGTTCGCGCTGCTCTGCCGCGGGGCGCTGCAGCTCTGTCACCACCTCGCCTTCTGGCCTGACGTGCTGCACTGCCACGACTGGCCGGCGGCGCTGGTGCCCGTGCTGCTGAACACCGCCGCCCAGCATACCCCTCTGGCCGCCGCGGCGAGCGTGCTGACGATCCACAACCTCGCGCACCAGGGGTGGTTCCCCGCTGACCGCTCGAGCCAACTCAGCCTCGGCGACGCTCCCCTCGAGCACCTCGGGCTGCGGCAGGGCGACGGGCTCAACCTGCTCCGCGGCGGCATCCTCCACAGCACCATGGTCACCACCGTCTCGCCGACCTACGCCCAGGAAATCCAGCGGCCAGGCATGGGCGATGGGCTGTCGGGAGTGCTGAGGAGCCGCCGGGCCGACATCTTCGGCGTGCTCAACGGGATCGACGACCAGGCGTGGGATCCCGCGACCGACCCTCACCTGCCACGGGCCTTCAGCCACTCGGATCTCGTCGGCAAGCGATTCTGCAAGGCCGCCCTGCAGCAGGAGGCCGCGCTGCCGCTCCGCCCCGAGGTGCCGCTGATCGGCTTCGTTGGTCGTCTGGTGCGGCAGAAGGGCATCGCGCTGATCGCTGAGGTGCTCGACCGCTTGCTCGATCTCGACGTCCAGTTGGTGCTGCTCGGGGAGGGCGAGCCGTGGGCCGAGGCGCTCTTCGCCCAGGCCGCCCGGCGCCGCCCCGACCGACTGCACGTCTGGCGGGCGTTCGATCAAGCGCTGGCCCATCGGATCATCGCCGCCAGCGACCTGTTCCTGATGCCGTCGTTG
>JAUVBO010000867.1 GCA_030591195.1 Pseudomonadota bacterium | reverse complement strand
TCGGGCGGCTGACCGACGAGCAGTATCGGCGGGCGCTGCTCTACCTGCTCGGCTATCGCCTGAACGTGATCGACATGGAGCGGGCGATGCGCGAGGCGCTGCAGACGGTCAAGGGCGAGCGCGAGGAGGTGGTGCGTCGCCGGACCCGCGAGTGGTACTACACCGAGGTCGCCGGTCGGGTGGCCGCCGGGGCGCGCCGGGCCCTGGCGGCGCACCGAAGGGCCGGTCACCTGCTGGTGCTGCTCTCGACCACCTCGCCCTACGAGGCCGAGTGCGCGGTGGAGCACCTCGGGCTCGACGCGAGCCTCAACTCCGGCTACGAGGTGCGCGACGGCACCTTCACCGGCGAGCCCGAGCTGCCGATCTGCTACGGGCGGGGGAAGGTCCACTACGCTGAACGCTTCGCCGAGGAGCATGGCGTCGACCTCCAGCAGAGCTTCTTCTACACCGACAGCGCCAGCGATCTGCCGATGCTCGAGCGGGTTGGCCTGCCCCGGGCGGTCAACCCCGACCTCTGGCTGCGGCTCCGCGCCCTACGCCGGCGGTGGCCGATCCTCGACTGGCGGCGGGGCAGCGCCCGGCGCCATCGCCTGCCCGGGATCTGACCAGGCTGACCTTGCTGGCCGATCTCGGCCAGCTGAACTGATCGAAGATTTGCCGCCAACGGTGTAGGATTCCCGATCCAGCAGGCAGGCAGACCAGACCGATCGAAGCAGCAGGAGCCGACGATGGCGAGTGACACGCAACCCATGGTGAGGAACTACATCGACGGCGCGTTCGTCGCGCCCGAGCACCCCGAGGCCCTCGACGTGCACAACCCGAGCACCGGCGAGGTGCTGGCACGGGTTGGCCGGTCGACGGCGGACGAGGTGGATCGCGCGGTGGCGGCGGCAGCCCGGGCCTTCGAGTCGTGGCGGCAGGTGCCAGCCAGCCGCCGGGTGCTGCCGCTGTTCAAGCTCGCGGCGCTGCTCCGCGAGAACGAGGATCGCGTGGCCCGGACGCTGGTGGCGGAGATGGGGAAGTCCCTGCCGGACGCCCGGGCCGAGATCAAGCGGACGGTGGAGAACGTCGAGGCTGCCTGCGGGATGCCGATCCTGCAGCAGGGCGACCTGATGGTCGGTTCGTCGGTCGAGATCGACGGCGAGGTGCTGCGGCTGCCGCTCGGTGTCTTCGGCATCATCGCGCCGTTCAATTTTCCGGCGATGGTGCCCTTCTGGTTCGTGCCCTACGCGATCGCTGCCGGCGACACGGTGGTGCTCAAGCCGTCCGAGCGGGTGCCGATGACCCAGGCGCTGATCGCCGAGTACATCGACCAGTGCGAGCTGCCGCCGGGGGTCTACAACATCGTCAATGGCGACCGGCCGGTGGCCGAGGCGCTCATCGCTCACCCTGAGATCCAGGGGATCTCCTTCGTCGGCTCGACCAAGGTCGGTCGGCTGGTCCAGGGCGCTTGCTTCGAGCACGGCAAGCGGAGCCAGATCCTCGGCTCGGCGAAGAACCACCTGGTGGCGATGCCCGACGCCAAGCTCGAGCACGTGATCCGCAACATGGTCACCTCCTGCTTCGGTTGTGCCGGCCAGCGCTGCATGGCTTCGTCGGCGATCGTCGCGGTGGGCGACGAGACCTACGACGCGGTCTGCGAGGGCTTCGTCGAGGCCGCGAAGAAGGTGATCGTCGCCGACCCGCTCGACCCGAAGGTCGCCGACGAGCCGATGGTGATGGGCGCGGTGATCTCCAAGGACGCCAAGCGCTTCATCACCGGGATGATCGACAAGGGCGTCGCCGAGGGGGCCGAGCTGCTGCTCGATGGACGGGGCGTCGAGGTGCCCGGTCGGCCGGACGGCTACTACGTCGGCCCGACGGTCTTCGCCGGGGTCAAGCCGGGCATGGCGATCCACAAGACCGAGATCTTCGGCCCGGTGGTGGTGATCCTCAAGGCCGGGACGTTCGACGAGGCGCTCGAGATCGTCAACGGCCACCAGTACGGCAACGGCGGCTCGATCTACACCCAGAGCGGCTACTGGGCGCGCCGGTTCCGGATGGAGGCCCGGGTCGGGATGGTCGGGATCAACGTCGGCATCCCCGCCCCGGTGGCCCAGCTGCCCTTCGGTGGCACCAAGGCCTCGTTCCTCTCGGACGTCAAGACCCAGGGCGTCGACGGGATCGAATTCTTCACCGAGCGCAAGGTCGTCGTCAAGCGCTACTGGCCCGAGTGATCCCCCGATCGGCCCTCTCGGCGAGCTGACCGTCTTCAGCGGCGTTGGCCGCCTCGAGGAGCTGCGCTCTATCCCGATCGATGAGGTCCGCGTCCGGGCGACGGCCGCTAACCCCCGGTGAGCCAGGCGGAGAGCAGCCGGACCGCCGCCTTGAGGTCATTCTCGTGGATCGTCTCGACGGCGGTATGGACGTAGCGGCAGGGGACTGACAGGGTCACGGTTCGCCGGCCGGGTCCGAACCGCTGCAGGGCTCCGGCGTCGGTGCCGCCCCGCGGCAGGATCTCGTACTGATACTTGATCCGCTTCTTGTCGGCGAGGGCCACCAGCTCGTCGACCAGCGACGGGGTGCTGATGCTCGCCGAGTCCATCACCTTGATCGCCACGCCCTCGCCGAGGCGCGTGATCGCATCCTGCTTCTTCGTCCCGGGGGTGTCGACGGCCAGGGTGACGTCGACCGCGATCGCGACCTCGGCTGGCAGATTCTGGGCGGCCAGCGTGGCGCCACGGAGGCCGACCTCTTCCTGGGCGCTGCCGAGGAAGTAGATGTCGTAGATGTTCTTGCCCCGCGCCCGATCGATCGCGTTGAGCGCGACCCAGGGGCTGATCCGGTTGTCCATCGCCTGGCCGCAGATCAGCTTGCCCAGCTTGACCGTCGTCTGCTCGATCACCACCGGATCGCCGACGCGGACCTTCTTGCGCACCTGGCTCGCGGGCAGGCCCAGGTCCACCGCGAACTCGTCGATCGCCGGGATCCGCTGGCGC
>JAUVBO010000253.1 GCA_030591195.1 Pseudomonadota bacterium | reverse complement strand
GGCGCCACGAGATCGCCGCTGCCCGGGCCGCGGTGGACGCCGCTGGTGCGGTGCCAAACCCTCGCCTCGAGGCCACGGCGGGCTACGGACTCGCCCGGGTCGGCGGCGAGTCGAGGTTCGAGTGGGGCCTGGCGCTGTCGGTGCCCCTCGGCTGGATCGCTCGCCGTGGCAGCAAGGTTGCGGCCGCCGAGGCCGGCGACCGGGCCACGACCGCGGAGGTCGCCGCCCTGCGGCGGCAGCTCGTGCTCCGGCTGCGGACCCTCTTCTGGCAGCTGGTCTACGCCCAGGAGCGCGTGGCGGCGCTGACCGCTCTCGACCAGCAGACCGCCGCGCTGACGCGGACCGTGCGTCAGCGAGTGAGCAGTGGCGCGGTCCGCCCCGTCGAGGCGACCCGGGTCGAGGTCGAGGCGGAAAAGCTCACCGGCGAGCTCGACTTGGCCCGCTCGTCGCTCGAGACCCGGCGCCGGCAGATCGGGCTCTGGCTCGACCTGCCGCCGGACCGGGTGGCGCTGGCGGTGGCGGATCTGGCGACGCTGCCGCGACCGGTGAGTGGCGCGCGCGCCGAGCGGATCGCCCGGTCGAAGCACCCCGCCGTGCTGGCGGCTCGGGCGCGGGTCCAGGCGCTCCGCGCCCGCCTTACCTCCCAGCGCCGGGAGCGCATCCCAACCCTCTCGATCGCCGCATTCGCCGATCACGAGCTCGACCGCCGGGCCTACGGCATGGGCCTGTCGGTCGAGCTGCCGCTGTGGAACTGGAACTCGGGCGGCATCGCGCGCGCCGGCAGCGCGCTCGCGGCGGGACGCAAGCAGCTCGAGGCCCAAGGCCGCGAGACCGCCGCCGCCGCGATCGCCGCTCAGGCCGCCTGCGAGGCGGGCGTCAAGCTCGCCGCGCGCTACCGGGACCGGATCACCCCGCGGGCCCAGACCGCGGCAGCGACCATCGAGCGAACCTACCGCGTCGGCGAGGCCACCCTGCTCGAGGTGATCGACGCCCGCCGGACCCTGCTCGAGACCCAGCGGCAGCTGCTCGCAGCGCTGGTGCGAGCCCAGACCGACTGCAGCCGCCTGCGCGCGGTGGTCGGGGAGGATCTCCGATGAAGCACCTACTCCAAGCAGGGCTCGGCGTGACCCTGATCGCGACGCTCGCGCTGGCTGCCTGTCGTGACCAGCCCGGCGACAAGCACCCTGCGGACGACCCGGGTCATCGCCAGCCAGCGGCCCCCAACGAGGGACACGACCACGGGGGCGAGGGCTCGGACCTCGACCGCCCCGTGGCCGAGCTGTTCGCGGCCTCCTGCGAGCACGACAAGAAGACCCACCAGTGCGACGAGTGCCGCTACGAGGTAGGGGTGGTCAAGGCGGCGGCGAGCCTCTTCGCCGACGGCCTGCTGAAGCGGGTCAAGGGCCGGAAGAAGACGATCGCCGTGCCCCTCGCCCTCACCGGCGTGGTGCGCTTCGACGAACGCCGCGTGGCCCACGTCAGCACCATGGCCTCGGGCATCATCCGCAAGGTCCACGTCACGCTCGGCGACAAGGTCAAGCGAGGCCAGCCCCTGGTGGAGCTCGAGTCGGTGGCCGTCGGCGAAGCGGAGGCAGCCCAGCTGCAGGCCCAGGCGATGCTCAAGCTCGCCCGGCACAACCACGATCGCCTCGCGGCGCTCCGCCGCGACGGGATCGCCTCGGAGAAGGAGCTGCTGGGCGCCAAGCAGGCGCTCGACGCCGCCGAGATCCAGGCCGCCGCGACGCTCGGCAAGCTGACCCGCCTGGGGATGAGCCCCTCGACCGCGCGCGCGCTGACCCAGCGACGCTCGAGAGGCCGGCTCGTGCTGCGCGCCCCCGCCACTGGCACGGTGCTCGAGATGCACGCCGTGGCCGGAGAGATCGCCCAGGCGGAGCGGTCGATGGTGACCGTCGGCGACAACTCCGCGCTCTGGATCTGGGCCGACCTCTACGAGCGAGACGTGGCCCTGGTCAGCCGCGAGCAGGCGAAGCAGCCGTTGGCAGCCGAGATCGAGGTCCGGGCGTTCGTCGGCAAGCGCTTCCCGGGCAAGGTCGACCTCGTCAGCCCGTCGATGAGCGAGTCGTCGCGAACGGTCAAGCTCCGCATCGCGGTGCCCAACCTCGGCGGACGGCTGCTCGCCGGCATGTTCGCCCGGGTGAAGATCTTCCTCCCGAGCCGCCGCCAGGCGCTGACCGTGCCGAGCGCCGCGGTGCTGACGGACGAGGGCCGGTCGTTCGTCTTCATCCACTACCGTGACGAGTACTACGTGCGACGCCCGGTGACCGCCGGGCAGACCTTCGCCGGCCTGACGGAGATCAGCCACGGCCTCGGCGGTGACGAGACCATCGTCTCTGACGGCTCCTTCCTGCTGAAGTCCGACGTGCTGCGCTCGAAGATGGGCGCGGGCTGCGCGGACTGAGGGCCGTGATGCGAAGAGCGATCGAGTGGTTGCTGCAGAGCAGGTTGCTGGTGCTGACGCTCGCCGGCGTGATGGCCATCGTCGGGGCGGTCTCCTGGCACCGCCTGCCGATCGATGCCTTCCCCGACGTGACCAACGTCCAGGTGATGATCCTGACCAAGGCGCCCGGCTTGGCGGCCGTCGAGGTCGAGCGGCGCATCTCCTACCCGCTCGAGCTGAAGATGCGCGGCTTGCCGAAGGTTCACCTGGTCCGCTCGCTGTCCCGGGCGGAGCTCTCTCAGGTGGTGATCATCTTCGACGACGACGCCGACGTCTACTGGACCCGCCAGGTGGTCTTCGAGCGCCTGACGGCGAGCCGTGAGCTCCTGCCGCCCGGCGTCGCGCCGGAGCTGGGACCGATCAGCACCGGCGCGGGAGAGATCTTCCAGTACACCCTCGAGTCGGACAAGCACTCGGCGATGGAGCTGCGGACGCTCCAGGACTGGCTGGTGGCGCCGCTGCTCAAGCCAGTGCGGGGCGTCAACGAGGTCAACTCCTTCGGCGGCTTCGTCAAGCAGTACCAGGTGCTCGCCGACCCGGCGAAGCTGCTCAAGTACGATCTCGACCTTCAGACACTCGTCGAAGCGCTGAGGATCAACAACGCCAACGTCGGCGGCAGCTTCGTCGTCAAGGGATGGGAGCAGATCTACCTCCGGGGCGTCGGGTTGCTGGGAGGCATCCCCGACATCGAGCAGATCGTGGTCAAGGCCCACCAGGGAACCCCGATCCACGTCCACGACGTCGCCGAGGTGCTGATCGGCAGCGAGATCCGCCAGGGGTCGGTGACCCGGGACGGCAAGGGGGAGACCGTCGCCGGCCTGGTGATCATGCTCAAGGGCGCCAACTCGAAGGAGGTCGTCAACCAGGTCAAGCAGACGATCACCAAGGTCAAGCGAGCGTTGCCCGAGGGCGTCAGCGTCAACACCTTCTACGATCGCACCTCGCTGATCGAGGCCTGCATCAAGACCGTCACCGACGCCCTGCTCGAGGGCGGGGTGCTGGTGATCCTGATCCTCTTTCTGTTCGTCGCCGAGCTTCGGACGGCGATCATCGTCTTCTGCTCGATCCCGCTGACCTTCCTGGCGACGTTCATCATCATGGGCCGGGTCGGGCTCGACTCGAACCTGATGACCGTCGGCGGACTGGCCTTCTCGGTCGGGATGGTGGTCGACGCGACGATCGTGGTGGTCGAGAACATCCGCCGGCACCTCGCGGAGAACCAGGACCCCGCGGCCAAGCGGCGCGTCACCGCGGCGGCGTTGATCGAGGTGCTCCGTCCGGTGGGCTTTTCGGTCGGCATCATCGTCGTGATCCTCGTGCCGCTCTACTCGCTGCAGAGCATCGAGGGCAAGATGTTCGAGCCCCTGGCCTCGACGATGCTGATCGCCCTCGGCGTGTCACTGCTGGTGGCGCTGCTGATCGCGCCGGTGCTCGCCGAGTGGATCCTCCCCCAGACCCAGGAGCGACAGTTCTGGTTCGTCCGCCGGGTGCAGCGGGGGTATCTCCGGCTGCTGCACCGGGCGATGCGCCACCCCCGGGTGACCGTCGGCCTGGCCACGGCCTCGCTCGTCGTGGCCCTGGTGCTCTTCCCGCTGATGGGCAAGGAGTTCATTCCCCCGCTCGACGAGGGCTCGATCGCGATCAACGTCGTCCGCCTGCCCAACGCCTCGCTCGAGGGCACGACCAAGGTCTCGAGCTACATCGAGCAGCGGTTGCTGCGATTCTCCGAGGTCGAGACCGTGGTCAGCAAGAACGGCCGCGCCGAGATCTCCGAGGACCCGATGGGCCCCGAGCAGTCGGACATCCTCGTGATGCTCAAGCCCCGGCGTGACTGGGAGTCCGGGCGCAGCAAGGCCGCGCTGGTCGAGGCGATGAACCAGGATCTGTCGGCGATTCCAGGCATCCGGCTGTCCTTCTCCCAGCCGATCGCCCTGCGGGTCAACGAGCTGGTCTCGGGCATCAAGAGCGATCTGGCGGTCAAGGTCTTCGGCCATGACCTCGAGCTGCTGAAGAAGGCCGCCGACAAGATCGCCGTGGTCCTCAACCGCATCGAGGGCGCCGAGGACACCAAGGTCGAGCAGGTCTCGGGGATGAGCCAGTACGACGTGGTCGTCGATCGCGCCGCCACCGCGCGCTACGGGATCAACGTCGCCGACATCAACGAGGCGATCGAGATCGGCATCGCCGGCAAGGTCGCGACGACCCTGCTCGAGGACGAGCGCCGCTTCAAGGTCGTGGTCCGGCTGCCGGAGCGCAACCGCGGAAAGATCGCGGCGATCGATCGGCTACTGATCCCGGCGCCGGGCGGCGCGCGGATCCAGCTCGGGGAGCTGGCCAAGATCAAGCTCGTCGAGGCCCCGGCGCAGGTGAGCCGCGAAAACGGCATCCGGCGGGTGGTGGTCGAGGCGAACATCCGCGGCCGAGATCTCGGGGGATTCGTCGCCGAGGCCCAGGAAAAGATCGCGGCGATCGAGAGGGCGCTCCCCCCGGGCTACTTCATCACCTTCGGCGGCCAGTTCGAAAACCAGCAGCGGGCGATGCGCCAGCTGTCGATCGTGGTCCCGGTCGCGTTGCTGCTGATCGTCGTGCTGCTCTACCTGGCCATCGGCACCGTGCGCCACTCGCTGCTGGTGCTGCTCAACCTGCCCTTCGCGCTCGTCGGCGGCGTCATCGCCGCGGTGGCCTTCGGCATGGACCTCTCGGTCTCGGCGGCGGTGGCCTTCGTCGTGCTGCTCGGCATCGCGGTCCAGAACGGCGTCGTCCTGGTGACCTTCATCCGCCAGCTGCAGCGCGAGGGCCTGGCCGTGGGCGAGGCGGTTGTCAGGGGGTGCGAGCTGAGGTTCCGGCCGCTGCTGATGACCGCTCTGACCAGCTTCGTCGGCCACATCCCGATGATCTATGCCCTCGGCCCCGGGTCCGACATCCAGCGCCCGCTGGCGGTGATCGTCAACGGCGGGCTGATCACCAGCTCGCTGCTGACACTGTTCGTGCTGCCGGCGATCTACGGGCGGTTCAGCGGCTCCGCTGACAACCAGTAGCCAGACGGTTGCCAGGTGGCAGCTACCGGAACTTCGCCGCTGCCTGCTCGACGGTCTCGAAGATGTCGAAGACCTGGTCGAGGCGCAGCAAGTGGAAGATCTCCTGCGGCTGTCCGCCGATCCGGGCGATCTTGACATC
>JAUVBO010000823.1 GCA_030591195.1 Pseudomonadota bacterium | reverse complement strand
CCCGGCTCGCGGGGCGGCTCGGCGAACTCGAGCTGCAGCTCGTCGCCGTGGGCCATGATCACGAACCGGTCGTCGCTCGCGCCGAGCAGCGGGCGGACGTCGCCGTAGCGGGTGTAGTGCCCGCGCATCATCGCCGCCTCGATCACCGGGTTCTGCTCGTCGTCGGCGTGGATCCGGTTGGCCAGCGTCGACGGCACGTAGGGCGTCGAGCCGCCAAAGCGGAGCTCGGCTCTCGACGCGGCCACCCGCGAGATCTTCATCGGCGCGGGCGCCGAGTCGTCGAGCAGCACCCGGTCGAGGACGTCGAGGCCGATCGGCTGGTGGGCGAGGGTGATCCGCATCAGCGAGCTGGCTCGGGTCGGGACGCCGGCGATGTCGATCGCCCAGGTCCGGCGGTCCCCCGGGTTCTTGCCGGCCACCTTGCGAATCTTCCATTGACCTGCTTCGTCCTGGGTCTCGATCACCGTGCCGGCCGAGAAGGGCGGCCGCTGCTCGGCGAGGTCGGCGTAGTGACTCCAGGCGGTGACGATCAGCTTCGCCTGGCCCGGGCGCTTCACCGGGCCGAAGTCGACGACGACCTGACTGAGGCCATCCCGGCTGACCGGCAGCGGCACCTCGTCGATGCGACTGACCTGGTCGAGGACATCGCGCCCGGACCAGTCCACCGCGGAGAGCGGCGGCCGTGGATCGCGAGTGGAGACGAACGCCTTGGTCGATCGACGACCGAGCTGGGAGGTGAAGCTCCATTGGTTGAGCACGCCGTGGCCCGCGGGGACGTCCACCACCACCAGCGCGACCTTGTCGAAGTAGTCGGCCTCGAAGATCGTCTCGCGGATCTGCATCCGGTAGGTGCCGGCCTCGTCGGCCGCGAAGGTGCCGAGCTCGTAGATGCCGCCGTCGTAGTGCTCGGGGGCGAAGAGCTCGACACCTGCGCCGAGCACCGAGCCGGCGAGATCGGTGTAGTACTCGTAGCGGTCGCCCTGCCAGAGGTAGAGGTAGGGACAGCTCATGTTGGTCGGCTTGCCGCCGCAGCCCCCGCCGCCGCCGCAGCCCCCGACCAGCACCAGCAGCAAACCAACGATCGCGGTGTGTCGGTTCCGGTGGGTCATCTCGTCCTCCTGCGGTCTGGCGTGGGCGGTTCGACTCGAGCGGCATTGCACTGCTCATGCCAGCAAGGAGGACGCGCGATCCGGGGGGGTTGGATGCGTCAGGGTGTCAACAGGTGTCGACCCGCTGACAGCTTGGGTCGGCGGTGGCGAGCAGGCTCAGAGCAGGTGCTCGGCCTTGATCCGCAGGTAGCTGTTGATCAGCTCGGGCGTGGCCTGGCTCGGCGTGATGTCGAGCGTCAGGGCGCCGAGCCGCTGCAGGCGGGCCGAGAGGTGCTCGCGCCAGGTGGCGAGCTCAGCGGCGGCGGCGACCTCGTAGAAGTTGGCGATCGAGGTCGGGGAGCTGTCGGCGAGCTCGAAGAGATCCTGGTCGCGCAGCAGCAGCACCAGCGGCAGGTGTCGCCGGGTGGCGACCATCAGGTGGGGCCGGAGCAGCTCGAAGCTCGCGCCATCCATCACGTTGGTCACCAGCACCACCAGGCTGCGCTGCCGCACCCGTCGCTGCATCGTCAGGAACGCCTGCTCATAGTCGGCCTCCTGGTCGGCGACGTGCAGGTCGTACAGCGCGTGGAGGATGGTGGTCTTGCGGCGCACACCGCCGGCCATCGGCAGGAAGGTGCGCACCGACTGGTCGAAGGCCAGCAGGCCGACGTTGTCGCCCGCCTCGAGGGCGAGGTAGCTGAGCATCAACGTCGCGTTGAGCGCGTGGTCGAGGTTGCTGAGCCCGGCTGACTCGGCGGCCATCACCCGGCCGCAGTCGATCAGGAAGAAGATGTTCTGGTTGCGGCTGACCTGGTACTCGCGGGTGATCAGCTTGCGGTAGCGAGCCGAGGCGAACGGATCGATCCGGCGATAGTCGTCGTCGGGCTGGTACTCGCGCAGCCGGTCGAACTCGACGTCCGACGCGCGGCCGCGGGTGAGGCGAAAGCCCATCAGGTCGATCCGGTTGCGCCGGGCCAGCAGGGCGTAGGTGTTGAGCATCTTGACGTCGGGGAAGACCCGCATCGGGTGCTCGATCAGCAGCTTGTGCTGGCGCTGCCACAGCCCGAGCAGGCTGTTGGCCCGGAGGTAGGTGCGGCCGGCGTCGTAGGCGCCGCGCCGGCGAGGGATCAGCGCGTAGTGGAAACGCTGCCGCGAGCGCGCCCGGACCCAGGCGGAGGCCGGCAGACCCTCCACCACCAGCTCCCCGGGAAAGGACTCGGTGACGCTGATGTGGACCCGACGGCGGCAGACGTTGTGCACGGTGAGGGTGAAGGGGTTGGTCGCACCGACCGAGAGGTTCTGGGGCCCCTTGCGCTCGAGCCGCAGCTGGCGCCGGCGTGGCAGGGTCAGCGCGTCGAGCACCAGCAGCAGCAGCAGCAGCCCGTCAGCGGCGAGGATCCAGGGCCGGGCGAACGGGTAGACCACCGCCAGCACGCTGATCGTCGCCGGCGCGAGCAACAGCAACAGCACTTTGCGGGTGGGGATCACGATTCTCCTTCAGCCGTCCCTTCAGCCTCTATGGCCCGGTGGTTGAATCAGCGCAGGTCGGGAACCTCCACCGAGGCGAGGACCTCGGCCACCACGTCGTCGGCGGTCAGGCCCTCGATCTCGGCGTCGGGGTTGAGGATCACCCGGTGCCGCAGGGTCCAGGGGACGAGCCGCTGGACGTCGTCCGGGTTGACGTAGTCGCGGCCGGCCATCGCCGCCGAGATCCGTGAGGTGAGCAGCAGCGTCACGCTCGCCCGGGGGCTGGCGCCGAGGTAGAGGCTGCCCCAGCCACGGGTCCGCCCGACGATCGACGTGACGTAGTCGATCACCCGCTCGTCGACCTGAACCGTGCTGGCGAGCTGCTGCAGCTGGCCGATCATCTCGGCGTTGCAGACAGTCTGCATCCCGGCCGAGTCGAGGTCGACGGCGGTGAAGCCGGCCGCGTAGTTGCTGAGGATCCGGTTCTCTTCGCCCTTGTCCGGGTAGCTCATGCTGAGCTTGAACATGAAGCGGT
>JAUVBO010000987.1 GCA_030591195.1 Pseudomonadota bacterium | reverse complement strand
GCAGGCGGTCAGGGCGCTCGACGGCCAGGTTGAGGTGGCCGTCGAGCTCACCGCCCAGACCCGCGGTCCGGGGCTGCCCAAGGGGCAGGGGCTCGAGGGGGTCAAGAACATCGTCGCGGTGGCGTCGGGCAAGGGCGGCGTGGCCAAGTCGACCACGGCGGTCAACATCGCCGTGGCGCTGCGCGACGCCGGGGCGAAGGTTGGCATCCTCGACGCCGACGTCTATGGCCCGTCGTTGCCGACGATGATGACCATCGATCAGCAGCCCGAGCTCCAGCAGGACCAACGGATGATCCCGGCCGTGGCCAACGGGATGAAGATGATCTCGATGGGCTTCTTCGTCCCGCCGGGCAAGGCGGCGATCCTGCGCGGGCCGATGGTCTCCGGATACGTCAGCCAGCTGCTGACAAACTCGGACTGGGGCGAGCTCGACTACTTGATCATCGACTACCCGCCCGGCACCGGCGACGTGCAGCTGACGCTCTCACAGCAGGCGCCGATCACCGGCGCCGTGATCTGCACCACCCCGCAGTACATCTCGTTGATCGACGCCCACAAGGCGGTGGCCTTGTTCGACACGACGAAGATCCCGGTGATCGGCGTGATCGAGACGATGAGCTACTTCATCTGCGACGGCTGCGACAAGCGCCACGACATCTTCCGCTCGGGCGGCGGCGAGAAGGTCGCCGAGGCCGCCGGGGTGCCCTTCCTCGGCCAGGTTCCGCTCGACGCCGCGGTCGCCCAGGGCGGCGACGAGGGCAAGCCGATCGTCGAGGCGCGGCCCGACTCCGCGGTGGCCAAGGCCTACGTCGAGCTGGCCGGCGCGCTGGCCGCGCAGCTGTCGATCCTCAACCACGAGCGGGGCAGCTACCTCGAGACCTTCTCGCTCAAGTGGGACCAGAGCGAGTGACGAAGGGAAGCGAGCGAAGATGAGCAACAACCAAACGACCACGCCTCAGGCCAACGACCACGCCCGCCAGCCGCTGCTGCTGGTGCGCAAGATCGCTCAGCTCGACCGCTACACCCTCGGCATCGAGTGGGTCGATGGCCACCGTAGCAGCTGGCGCCTGTCGACCTTGCGCCGGGCGTGCCCCTGCGCCTCCTGCGTCGACGAGTGGAGCGGCGAGCGGACTCTCGAGCCGGCCGGGGTGGACGACAAGATCCTCGCGACTGACGTGGAGTCGGTGGGACGCTACGCCCTCAAGATTCGCTTCACCGACGGCCACGACACGGGGATCTACACTTTTCGTAGCATGCGTGAGCTCTGCGAGTGCGACGAGTGCAGGAAGCTCCGCCAGCCGTAGGCTCCGCCAGCCGTAGGCCCCGCCAGCCGTAGGCCCCGTCCTCCGTCACCAGGCGAGGTAGGTGATCGCGCCTGCGACACCGAGGATGATCAGACCGCCGACCACCCACAGCGTCGGGTCGCGCCACCCGGGGGGAGACATCTCCGGTCGTCGCTGCGGGACCAACCGATCGTCTGCGCTCCCGCCGCGGTTCGCAGCCGGGGTCCGGTCGGCCGGTCCCTGCTCGCCGCTCTGGTGGTCCTCGTCGCTGCAGCGCGGCAGGTGACTCGGCACCACCAGTCGCAGCCGGGTGGCGCCGAGCCGGAGCTCGTCTCCGTGGGCGAGCCGGACGCTGTCGACGATCCGCTGGCCACAGTGGAAGAAGCCGTTCTTGCTGCCGAGGTCGCGGGCGCAGAGCAAGGCCCCCTCGCCGCTGATCTCGACGTGCTCGCGGCTGACGTCGGCGTCGGTCAACCGCAGTCCGCAGCCGATTGTCCGGCCGATGACCAGCGGCTCGCCGGTGGCGGGAAGCTCCGCGCGCAGGCCCCGGTTCGGCCCGCCGATGACCTCCAGCCGGGGCGGCTGGCCGAGCCCCTCGACCACCTCCTGCACTGCCCGCCGCGCGACGCTAGCGGTGCTCGGCTCCACGACCTCCGAGGGCGCGACGCAGTCGACCGTGAAGACGCCGACGACCAGCCGGCTGCCCACGGCCACCGGGCGTGCCCGCCCGGCCGGCAGGGGGACGCCATCGATCCAGCTGCCGTTGGTCGAGTCGACGTCGAGGGCAAACAGCGTGCCCTTCTTCTTGCGCACCAGCCGCAGGTGCACCAGCGAGACCGACTCGTCGTCGAGGCAGAGGTCGACCTCGGTGCTGCGCCCGATCACGACCTCGCGCTGATCAAAGCGGTGGGCGGTGGGCGGCGCCTCGTCGCCGTCGCGGGTGACGCTGAGGCAGATCGGTATCATCGGTCCACTGATACTGTGTCTGGCCATCGCGCCGCAAGCCCCCAGCGAGCAACTTGTCTGTCGCTGCCAGCGATCAGCTCTCGGTTCCCTGGAGCGCTCGCTTGACCCGCCGGCGCTGGTGGCGGAGCTCGGCCGGCACCCGAGCGAGGAAGCGCCGGTAGGCACGGTTCGTCCCCTGGCGATCGCCGAGCCGGGCGAGCACGTCGCCGAGCAGGAGCTGCGCGGCTGGGTAGTCGGGCACGGCGGCCAGGGCGGCGCGGAGCTGTCGTCGTGCCCCCCGGTGCTCGCCGCGCCGGGCGAGCAGGAACGCGAGGGCGAAGCGGCTGCAGGCACGCGTCGGGTCGCG
>JAUVBO010000423.1 GCA_030591195.1 Pseudomonadota bacterium | reverse complement strand
GCGGCGTCTTCCGGATCCGCCTCGGGCGGGTCAACGCCTACCTCGTCGACCCGGAGGATCCCGGCGCCGGCGCGGTCCTGGTCGACACCGGCCTGCCCGCCCAGCTGCCCGCGCTGGTCGGCGTGCTCGCCGAGCGCGCGCTCGATCGACCCGGTCGGCTCGCCGGGATCGTGCTCACCCACCGCCACCTGGATCACACCGGAGGCGCCTCGGCGCTGGCCGAGCGCACCGGCGCGCCGGTGTTCGTCCATCGGTGTGACGCCGCTGCGGTCGAGGGCCGGGGCCGGCTCAGTCCGGTGCGCGGTCGGCTCGCCCGGCTGACCCTCGGGCCCCTGGTGGCCCTGTCCGACCGGTGGGTCTTTCGCTTTCGTCCTTGCCGTCGGGTCGAGCGAATCGAGGAGGGCTGGTCCTTGGTCGAGGGGCTGTCCGCGCTGCACCTTCCGGGTCACACGCCCGGGCAGATCGGCCTGGTGTGCGCGGGATCGTCGGTGGTCTTCTGCGGGGACGCGGCGATCAGCGCCGGTGGTGGCAGGTTGGAGCCGCCCTCGCGCCACTTCACCCTCGACCCCGAGGCCGCGCGACGCAGCATCGATCGGCTGGCCCTGCTCGACGCGGGGCTCTATTGCTTTGGCCACGGACCTCCGGTCGCAGGCCACCGCGCGCGCGTCGCGCTCCGTGCGCTCTCAGGGCGTCTACGGCGCTGACGGAAAAAAAAGAGGGCACCCGACGTTCCGGGTGCCCTCGAGAGTTGAGTGGTCGACTCCGGCGCAGAGCGCCATGCCACCCAGCGACCTCCGGTCCACGAGCTCCACGCCCACGCCCACGCCCACGCCGGCGATCGGCCCCCCGCGCCGTCTTGGGTTTGGTCCTAGCCTTCGGTCGTCAGATTTTCTGCCCCGGAGGGCGACCACTCGACGCCCGTTGAGTGTGCAACTCGCGTACCAGCGGGTCGCGACCGGGGGACGCGGGCTTAGCCGCGGTGGATGGGGACAGCTGACCTGGGAAGGCGTGGCAGCTGGAGACTGCGCCCCCCGGACATGCGCCTGATTGCGTTCCAGGGGAGAAAAATGGATCATCATCGGGTATCGTTCGTCCCGCGTCGGTCCAGCAACAACCCGGTAGATGCCCGATGAACACCCGTCGTAGACGCTGGTCTCCACTCTGTGCTTCACCCGGTGCTGTCCCCTGGGGGGGGCTGGCGTTGGTGGTGATCGTCGCATTGGGCGAGTGGGGGTGCGCTGGCGGATCGACGCCGGTGGACTGTCAGGACCCCGGCCAGGTCGCCTGCGGCGACAGTTGCACCGACCCACAGTCGGACCCCAAGCACTGCGGCGGCTGTGACCAGGCCTGCGAGCCGGGCCAGCTCTGCTGCGAGGGCGGCTGCGTCCCCGAGACCGAGGAGAGCTGCGGCACCTGCGGCAACGCCTGTGACAAGGGCAGCTTCTGCCAGGCGGGAAGCTGTGAGCTGTGCGCGCAGGACCACCACTGTGGGCCGTCTTGCCTCGAGTGCGCCGAGCCGACGCCGTTCTGCCTCGATGGGCGCTGCGCCGAGTGCAAGAAGGACGACCAGTGCGACAAGGGCAGCTTCTGCAAGGACGGCAGCTGCAGCCCCTGCGTCGAAGACGATCACTGTGGGCCGACCTGCAAGTCCTGCGACTCGACGACCTACTGCAACGCCGACGCCCAGGACTGCGTCACCTGCTCGGGCCACGGCGACTGTCCGCTGGGCAAGTACTGCAACGGCACCGCCTGCCGCGACTGCAGCACCAACGAGTTCTGCGGGGTCAACTGCGTTCAGTGCACGGGCACCGCCAAGCCCTACTGCAACGCCGCCGGGACCGCCTGCGCCCTCTGCGCCAACGACACCCACTGTCGCACCGGGCAGTACTGCGCGAGCGCCGGGGTCTGCGAGGCCTGCACCAGCGTCGAGCACTGCGGGCCGCTGTGCGAGAGCTGTGCTGGCGCTTCGCCGTTCTGCTCGCCCACCGGTTGCGCTGAGTGCCTCAACGAGACCCACTGCGGCCCCGGCTTCCGGTGCATCAACGGCGCCTGCATCCCCTGCTACACCGACGAGCACTGCGGGCCGAGCTGCAGCAACTGCACCGGCGGCCCCTCTCCCTACTGCGCCGACTCGGCCGCCTTCTGCGTCCAGTGCAAGATCGACGGCCACTGCGCCGAGGGCAAGTACTGCAACAGCGGTGGCTGCGCCGCCTGCGCGGTGGACGACCACTGCGGCGTGGCTTGCGTCCAGTGCGAGGGCGCCACCCCTCACTGCAACGCGGCGGGCACCTCGTGTGTCGTCTGCCTCACCGACAGCCACTGCGGCGGCGGGACCTTCTGCCAGGGCGGCAGCTGCGTCGCCTGCAACACCGACGATCACTGCGGGGCGTCGTGCGGCGACTGCCCCTTCGACGAGTTCTGCAACGGCGCCTCGTGCGTCGGCTGCTGCGGCGTGGCGTGCAACATCTGCCTGCCGGGCCAGTACTGCAAGGGCGAGTCGTGCGTCGCGTGCGACACCGACGATCACTGCGGGCCGACCTGCGTCGCCTGCGGCGGCGGCACCCCGCACTGCAAGGGGGGCGCGAGCTGCGTCGAGTGCGTCACCAGCGGCGACTGCCCCACCGGCAGCTACTGCACCGGCGACAAGTGCGAGCCGTGCTCGATCGCGGCCAAGTGCGGCCCGACCTGCGCCGCCTGCAGCGTGGCCGAGAGCTGCTGCGGCGCCGCAGCCGGCTGCGCCGACCTCAACAGCGACCAGCTCAACTGCGGCGCCTGCGGCAAGGCCTGCTCGACCTTCTGCAACAATGGCCTCTGCGACGCGAGCATCAAGTGCTCGGTCAACCTCGGCGAGGACATCTACTCGACCCCGGCGGTGGACAGCCAGGGCAACGTCTACGTCACCACCACGGCGGGCAGGCTGCGGCGAATCAGCCCGATCTGCGTGGTGGACTGGACCTACACCAAGGGCAACTTCACCGACTCGAGCGCGGTGCTGTCACCCGACGAGCAGACGGTCTACTTCGCCACCGCGGCGGGGCCAGCCAAGGTGCTGGCGGTGGACGCGGCCAGCGGCGGCCTCGTCTGGGACTACGAGATCAGCAATGGCTGGTCGAGCTACAACACCCCCGCGGTCGCTAGCGACGGGACGGTCTACGCCATCGGCAACGTCTACACCTCGGGCGACTATCGCGAGATCGTCCATGCGCTGTCGCCGGCGGGCGTGCTCAAGTGGACCTACAACCTGGGCGGGACCGGTAACAAGCAGACCGGGGGGCCCGCGATCGCCGCCGATGGGACGATCTTCGCGCTGACCACCGCCGGTGAGCTCCACGCCGTCTCGCCGGCCGGGTCGAAGAAGTGGTCCAAGGTGCTCGGCGGCAGCGTCTCCGACTTCAACCCGGCGATCGGCAGCGACGGTCACGTCTACGCCGGCACCAGCTCGAAGAGCCTCTTCAAGCTCGACCAGGGCAACGGCGACACCCTCTGGAGCAAGGCCCTGGCGACGAGCCTGAGCCACATTGGACCCGTGGCCACCAGCGACGGCAGGGTCTACATCGCGCTGAGCGACGGTCGGATCCGGGCCTACCAGAGCGACGGCAGCGCGCTGTGGACCGTCGGCCCGAGCGGCTGCTACCACAACTCGGCCGCCGTCGGTTCGGACGGGGTGATCTACGCCGCCAACGGCTGCAACGGCGCGCTGGTGGCCCTGTCGCCGGTCGACGGCGCCACCCTCTGGTCGCTGCAGATCGCCGATGCCTTCGCCTCGTCGCCGAGCCTCTCGGCTGATGGCATCCTCTGGGTCGGCGCCAACAAGACCCTCTGGGCCGTGGCCACCGGCGCGGTCACCGGCCTGGCCGGCGGGGGTTGGCCCAAGCGTCACGCCAATCGCCGCAACTCAGGCCGCCGCTAGCTTCGATCTTCTCTGGGGACCGAAGGGGACGACTCGAGCGCGAAGTGCTCCAGTCGTCAGGGGGAAGTGCAGACGGCGCAGTTGGCGATCGAGGTCTGGGCGCAGGTGCCACCGCTGTTGCCGCAGGCGCCGCCGATGTTGCTGCAGACCGGCACGCAGCGCGTCGCGCTGCCGTTGTGGCCGGTGCACATGTGGAGGTTCTCGCAGTAGACGCCATTGCCGCAGGGCTGTCCGGCGGCGACGGCCGGCAGGCAGACGTCGGTGTCGGCGCAGGCCGACACGCAGCCGAAGCCAGCCGGGCAGGACGAGCTCGCCTCGCACGCGCCCTGGCGGTCGCACTTCTCGCGGCAGGTCCCCTCGACGCAGCGCAGGTGCGCCGGGCAGGGGCAGGGCTCTCCCGGTCCACCCTGGGGTAGCACGTCCGGCGCTGGTCCCACGGGGCCCGTGTCCGGCGGAACCGGGGCGGCCTCGACGCCGGAGTCGAGCGCGGCCGGAGGGGTTAGGCTACCGTCGAGCGGGGTGATCCCCGGGGCGTCAACGCCCGGCGCGGGGGCCATGTCGCCTGCGCATCCCCAGGCGAGGGCCAAGGCGATCAGGCCAGACCAGCGAGCCGTATTCATCGTTCCTCCAAGCGTACGGGGCTGAGACGCTTCACGTTCATCATGACCAAGCAATCCTCGTGCCGCTCCACCCAGGACCGCGACAACAGGATTATACCTCCAAATATATGATGTTTTTCGCGATTAGTGCTGAT
>JAUVBO010000661.1 GCA_030591195.1 Pseudomonadota bacterium | reverse complement strand
GTTCGAGGGCCTGGCGACTGCCGTCGTGGAGGCCTACGCTGCCGGGTTGGCCCAGCAGGCGTCGGCCAGCCATCGCCGCGTGATCGAGAAGAGCCAGGTGGTTTGCCTGCTCGGCCGGCAGCTTCCGGCGCTGTTCCTGGTTGGCGACCCTGATCGCCAGGCGCTCGATGACGCCATCGGGCGCCTGATGATGCTCGTCATGATGCGCGAGGCGCTGGTGATGGTGGTCGACGCGTCCGGCCTGTTCGCGCCCGAGGTGGCCTTGCCGGAGGCGCTTGGAATCCTCGCCGACCACCGCCGTGAGCCGCCACCGCGGCTGCTGCTCTGCTCGGTGGCGCCGGCGATGGCCCGACGGCTGGCCGAGGGCGAGCACCCAAGTGGGATGGCGTGCTTCGACGGCCTCGAGCAGGCCCTCGACGCCGCCGCGGCCCAACCCACGGAGGGGCGTTGACAGCACCTCGAAAGAGACCGCAAACTTCGCCGGCCGCACGGCTGCGGCGCCCGACACCACCACCAGCGGTGTGATCGCCGCCCATGGGGTTACCGATGCAGAAGTACCGGATCTTGGTTCGCTATTCGGCAGAGAAGGACGCCCACGTCGCGACTGCGCCCGAGATCGAGGGCTGCGAAGGGGAAGGGGCCCCGCGGAGCGAGGCGCTCGAGAACCTCGAGCGGGAGCTGAGCGCTCAGCTCGAAAACATGAAGGAGCGGGGGGTCGAGCCGCCCGAGCCGATGGAGGAGCTGGACTTCGACGGGAAGCTCAGCGTCACCGTGACGCCAGCGTTGCACCGGGATCTGGTGTTCCGGGCGCGCTCATCGAACGTCGAGCTCGAGAAGCTGCTCGTCGAGCTGCTGGCCAGAGGGGTCGCGGGTCGGACTTCGGGCGGGCGACCGCGTCACCAAGGCGAGGGCAGGGGGGGGCGGCGCGGTGGGCCCCAGGGGCAGCGGTACCACGACATCATGGAGAATAAGGCCGACTTCATGGAGTACGTGCGTAGCCTCGAGAATAGTGGCGGCGGTCGGGGCGGCGGCCAGCGCGGCGGGGGCGGTGGTGGGCGCCGCCGTTGATTCATCCGAGCGCGCCGCGGCCCAAGAGACGGTGCCGGGCCTGGCGCCCATGATATGGTCGACAGAGTGACGGAGCGCCCCTTCGAGCCGAAGTCGTTCGGTCGTTACCAGCTCACGGAGCTGCTGGCGATCGGTGGGATGGCTGAGATCTTCAAGGCCAAGGTCCACGGCGCCCACGGGTTCGAGAAGACCCTGGTCATCAAGCGGATCCTTCCGCACCTCGCGGCCGACCGCGAGTTCGTCGACATGTTCATCGACGAAGCGAAGCTGATGGTCCAGCTGAACCATCCGAAGATCGTCCAGGTGATCGACTTCGGCGAGGTCGATGATCAGTACTTCATGGCGCTCGAGTACGTCGAGGGCATCGATGGCCTCGCGATGCTGCGCCGTTGCGCCCAGCGCCGCTGCCGGCCTACCACTGGCATCGTGCTGCAGATCATCGCCGACCTGCTCGACGCGCTCCACTATGCCCACAACCTCCGCGGACCTGACGGAGCGAGCCTCGGGGTGGTCCATCGTGACATCTCGCCGTCGAACGTCTTCATCTCCTGGCTTGGCGAGGTGAAGCTCGGGGACTTTGGCATTGCTCGAGCAGCCGTGCGCCGCGGCCACACGGAGAGCGGCGCGCTCAAGGGCAAGTACGGCTACATGGCGCCCGAGCAGGCCACCGGCGCGGCCATCGATCACCGGGCCGACGTCTTCGCCGTCGGGGTGGTGCTCGCCGAGTTGTTGATGATCCGGCGGCTGTTCTACGCCAAGAACGATCTCGAGATCTTGCTCCAGGTACGTGACGCGAAGCTCGATCGCCTCGACCTCTACGGTGCACGGATCCCCGCCGACCTGCGGGCGATCCTCGAGTCGGCGCTGGCGCGGGATCCGAACCTGCGCTATCAGTCTGCGGCCAGCTTCCGCGACGCGCTGCATCGCTACCTGTTTGACAACCGACGGATGGTGCGCAGCGTCGACGTGCGCCGCTTCCTCGTCCGGTTGACCGAGGAGGAGGGGCCGCTCCGGGTCGAGGACCGGGTGGACTCCCTCGAGGTCCGGTTGCCCGGCGAAGGCCGCCACCCGACGCCCCAGTCCGCGGCGGTACGTGGCGGAGCGGCAGCGGAGCAGGACCCCTCGGCGCCTGTCGCGGCCCAGAGATCTGGCGTGGATCCGGCCAACGGAGGAGGCCCTGCGGCGAAGGAGGCGGAGCGGTCTGCCGACCTCTCCCCGCCGGCGTTCGTCGGCCGGAAGCGGAGGATCGTCGTCACGCCGCCGCCGATGCCGCTGCCCGTCCCCACCGGGCTACCCCAGACCGGCGAGGAGCCCCGCATCGGTACCGCCGACGCCCTCGCTGCGATGCCCGAGATGTTCACCGACGCCTCCAGCTCGCACTTCGATCTCGGCGGCAGCACCGACCTCGAGGGCTCGGACGCCGACGTCCCGGTCCTTCCCGGTGGGCTGCCGGACCAGGACCCGGCGCCGCCGACCTGGAATGCCGCGGCCGATCTGCACGGGGCGCCCGCCATCACCGGCGAGCTCGGCGGGACGAACCTGGTCGAGGTGCTCTTCAAGCTGGCGGTGAAGGAGGAGACCGGGCTGCTGACCCTCGAGACCGATGAGGTCTCGAAGGAGGTCTACCTGCTCGATGGCGATCCCGAGTACATCACCTCGAGCCGGCCCGAGGAGCTCTTTGGGCAGTACCTGGTCCGTCGTGGCGCGATCACCGAGGGCGAGCTGTCGATGGCCCTGGCGATGCTGCCCCACTTCAAGGAGAAGCTCGGCGACACGCTCGTGGGGCTGAAGCTGATGCGTCCGGTCCAGGTGCTGCGCCACCTGACCAACCAGGTCCGCCAGAAGCTGCTCGATGTCTTCACCTGGCAGCGCGGGACCTACCGCTTCTACCCGGGCAAGACCTGCCAGCAGGAGTCGGCGCCGCTCGGGCTCAACGCGTTCGAGATCATCGGCGCGGGCGTCGGCCAGGTCCCCCGGGGCCGGCTCGAGGGCAGGCTGGCGCGGTTGAGTCAGCGGCGGCTGCGCTCGGTGAGCCCCGCACCGGTCCCGCCCGAGGTGTTCCGCCTCGGCGGGCTACCGCGGCGGGTCTACGACCAGCTCAACGGACGGCACACCGTCGAGGAGGTGCTCGCGCCGTTCGATGATCCGGAGCAGCGCCTCGCATTCGCCCGGATCATCGTGCTGCTCACGGCCACCGGGCTGGTGGGCTGAGGCGCGGTGAGCTGATCATGGCAGGGGCCACGAGCCGCGCGGCTGCGCTGGCGCTCACGGCGGTTGCGGCGGTCGGCTGCGCGACGGTCGGCTACGCGCCCTACGACGAGGAGACCGGCACGGGCTACCTCGAGCGGGCCATCGCCCCGGACACCTTCTTCGTCGAGTTCATCGGCGCTCGCGACCGAGTCAGCCCGGATCGCGCCCGGCGCTACGTCCGGCGGCGCTGTGGCGAGCTGGCGCTCGAGCGGGGCTGGCTGCGGGTGGTCATTCGCCATGCTCGCGGCGGCCACGGCAGCACCCTCTACCGCCACCAG
>JAUVBO010000861.1 GCA_030591195.1 Pseudomonadota bacterium | reverse complement strand
CGCCAGAGATAGAGGCCGGGCACGACCAGCGCCAGCAGCCCCACGAGGGCCATCGCCCGGGTGACCAGGAACAGCGTGGCGAAGGTCAGGGTGCGCGACAGCGACATCCGCATCACCTCGACCAGGCGCGCCGCCGGCGAGAAGACCAGCAGCCCGACGGTGGCGGTCACGGGCAGGGTGAACAGCGGGGCCAGCGGCAGGACGATCGCCCAGACCCACCAGGGGTTAGTGCCGAGGCCGAGCAGCAGGCCGAGGGCGATGCCAGCCACCGGCAGGCTGCCGAGGAGCCAGGCGAGCAGCAGCGGCCCGGGCCGGTGCTGCAGCATCCGCGCGGCCACGGCCACGGTCTGACCGGTGGTGCGCGGCTTGATCTCGACCTGCAGCGCCGACTGCTTCACCGGCTACGCCTCCCCGGCGGAGATGACCGCGCCGGCGCGGGTCGCTGTCGGGCCTGCCGTGCGCTTGGCCCTCGCCGTCCGCTCCTCCCTCCTGGTCCGCTCCTGCTCTTGGCGCTGCAGCCTGGCGGCGTGGAGCCCGAGGTACCAGCAGAGGAAGATCGTGCAGGCGCCGCCCATGCCGAACTTGGCCGCCATCGGCAGCGACGAGGGGGAGAAGAACCCCTCGATCAGCGCGGCGCCGAGCAGCAAGGCAGCGGCGCCGAGCACCAGCCGCACCGCGTCGGTGGCGGCGAGGCGCAGCGAGTCACGTCGGCGCCGGTTGCCGGTGACGATCGCGCCGAGGCCGAGCCGCAGGCCGGCGGCGCCCGAGAGGCTGATCGCGAACAGCTCGAAGGGGCCGTGGCCGGCGACGAACGACAGCAGGTTCATCCCGTAGGGCCCCTGGGTGATGAAGCCGAAGACCGCGCCGATGATCACCCCGTTGAAGAGGAGGAAGAAGATGCTGCCGATGCCGAAGAAGACGCCGGTGGCGAAGCAGTTGAAGGCGATGCCGACGTTGTTGCGCACGTAGAAGCCGGTCATCGCTGCGTCGGCGGCCTCCGAGCGTCCCCCGGCGTGGCCCTTCTTGTACATCTGCTCGTAGTACTTGAGCGTTCGCTCTGGTACCAGCTGGTAGAGCGTCCCCGCGTCGGTGCGGGCGAGGCTGATGATCCCGAGCATCGGGGCGAAGAACAGAAACAGCCCGGCGAGCACGTAGGCGGCGTTCTTGCGGACGGTGAGCGGGAAGGTGCGAGCGAAGAAGCGCCACGGCCCGCCCACCGGCGCCGGGGGGGCGGTGTAGAAGACGTTGTGGCTCCGCGCCGCCAGCGCGTTGAGGTAGTCGATCAGGTCGTCGGAGTAGGCCTGGGCCCGCGCCCGGGCGAGATCGGCGCAGACATCACGAAAGAGCGCGCCGAAGCGAGAGAGCTCAGCGGCGGTGGCACGTCGGCGCTTGCTGCGGGTGAAGCGCACCAGCATCGACTCGAGCTCGCCCCAGTCCTGCTGGCGCCGCCTGATCAGCTCGGCGGGGCTCATGCGGCGCGCTCCTGGGCCGCCGCGGCCGCGTGTAGCTTGACCAGCAGCGCCGTGGCATCGGGGGCGCCGCGCTCCTCCTGGGGGCTGGTGACGTCGAGCAGCGCGCCGTAGCGGCGACGGTAGGGCGCGGCGAGGATCTCGGCCAGCTGCTCGCGGCGGTCGGGGTGCAGCCGGTCCTTGCGGGCGAGGAACTCGCGCAGCAGCTGGCGCTCGCGGTTCGACAGCGAGATCCGCGAGCTGGCGCTGTCGCCCATCGCCCGGTCGAGCCGCGGCTGCCGGCGCTCGATCCAGGCCTTGTGCTCGTGGACCACCACCGTGCCGGCGGCGAGGTCGCCGAGGCGCTGGAAGCGGTGGGTGGCGAACAGGGCGATCGCGCCAACGGCGTAAGTCAGCGGTAGCTGGTCGGCGGCGCGGAGCAGGTTGCGCAGCACGCTGTCGAAGAAGCCGATCGGGTGGCCGGCGGCCTTGACCACCCGCAGGTCGAACAGCCGCTTGCCCGGTGACTGGCCGTCCCACATCGTCTCGAAGACGACGTAGAAGCCCCACTCGACGACGAAGTAGATGATCATCCACAGCCCGACGCCGGCGAGGATCGCCGGGCCGAGGACCAGGGCGAAGATCAGGCCGAGCACCGCCACCACCGCGACGCGGATCAGCAGGTCGATGCCGTAGGCCTTGCCCCGGTCGGAGAGGCTCGCCAGCTCGTAGCTGAAGGAGATCCCCTCGGGGGAGTCGATCTTGAGACCGGTGTCGATCATCGCCGCGATGATACCGCATCGCTGGCGTTGTCATCCACCGACGAAGGGCAGCGAGCGCTGGAACGACGGTGACCTTGACGGTGGCCTCGGCGGTGGCCGGTGTGGAATAATCCGGATCGCAAGCAGCGACGGAACCAGCGACGAAACCCTAAGGCAAAGGAAGTGACGATGGTGGATCCGCGAAACCCCTACGCGCCTCCGGTGGAGACATCGGACGGCGGCCACCTGCAGCCGCTGGTGCCGGTCGAGGGCGGGGGCCTGAGCATCTCGGCGCAGGGCTGGGAGACGGTGGCGGGCATGTCGAAGTGGATGCGCATCGTCTCCGGGCTGCAGTACGGGCTCGGGGTGCTGGTGGTGCTCGGCGCGCTGTTCGTCGGCTGCCAGGCCGCGCGCGTGGGCTCGCTGGCGGGCGGCAAGGCGCAGGCGATGCTGGTCTTCTCGACGCTGTTGCTGATCGCCTACGCGGTGCTGCTCTTCCTCGGCGCCACCTGGCTGCGCCGGGCGGCCGTCAATTTCTACGAGGGCGTGATCTCGGACCACGAGTCGCCGCTGGCGCTCGGGTTCCGCAACCTTCGCCTCTACCTGATCCTCTACGGGATCTTCGCGGTCATCGGGCTCTTCGGCCAGGTGATCAAGCTGGCGCTGTAGGGAAGGAGCGAACGATGGAAGACAGACGGATTCCGTTCTCGAAGGAGGACGAGGAGCGGATCGCCAGCGCCGGTATCTGGGGGATCATCGTCGCCGTGGCCTCGATCGTCTCGGCGGTGCTG
>JAUVBO010000138.1 GCA_030591195.1 Pseudomonadota bacterium | reverse complement strand
CGAGAACATCCTCCAGTCGATCGGCCGCACGCCGCTGGTGCGCCTGCGGCGGCTGGTGGGTGAACGAGACGCCGCGGTCTTCGCCAAGTGCGAGTTCATCAACCCGGGAGGCAGCGTCAAGGACCGGATGGTCTGCCAGATCCTCGATGCCGCGCTCGAGGCCGGCGAGATCAAGCCCGCCGGGACGGTGGTCGAGAACACCTCCGGCAACACCGGCGCCGCGGTGGCGATGTGGTGTGCCGTGCACGGCCTGCGCTGCGTGCTGACCATTCCGGACAAGATGTCGAAGGAGAAGATCGACACGCTCAAGGCGCTGGGCGCCGAGGTGACCGTCACCCCGACCAATGTCCCTGCCGACTCGCCGGACAGCTACTACGAGACGGCCAAGCGGCTCCATCGCGAGATCCCCGACTCGTACTACCTCAACCAGTACCACAACCCGGAGAACATCGAGGCCCACTACCGCTCCACCGGCCCCGAGGTGTGGGAGGACACCGACGGCCAGATCGATGCCTTCGTCGCCGGCATCGGCACCGGCGGGACCATGTCGGGCGCCGGGCGGTTCCTCAAGGAGCAGAAGGCCGACCTGTTGAACATCGGCGTCGACCCGGTGGGCAGCGTCTTTCACGGGCTGTTCAAGACCGGCGATCTGCCGCTGCCGCACGTCTACAAGGTCGAGGGGATCGGCGAGGACATGGCCTGCGAGGCCCTCGACATGGCGGTGATGGACGACATCCGGCAGGTGGACGATCGCCAGTCGTTCATCATGGCTCGCCGGCTGGCCCGCGAGGAGGGGATTTTCGCCGGGGGCTCGAGCGGCTCGGCGACCCACGTGGCGGTGGAGCTGGCCCGCGAGCTTGGCCCGGGCAAGACCGTCGTGGTGATCCTCCCCGACGGCGGTAAGAGCTACATCTCGAAGTTCTACTCGGACGAGTGGATGCAGGACAACGGCTACCTCGGGCGGGGCGAGTCGCTCGGCACGGTGGGCGAGGTGCTCGCGGCCACGGGGCAGCGAGAGCTGGTGACGGTCAGGAGAGACGAGCGGGTCGGCGCGGCGATCGCGCGGCTCAAGGCGCATGACATCAGCCAGATGCCGGTGCTCGACGCGGCGGGCGACGCGGTGGGGATGCTGCACGAGGTTGACCTGCTCGACGCGCTGGTGGCTGGCCAGGCGAGCAAGGACGACGCGGTCGAGCAGGTGGTGCAGCCGCTGCAGGGCACGATGTCCGCCGATGACCCGGTGGAGCAGCTTCACGAGGTCCTCGCCCGCAAGGGCCTGGTGGCGGTGGTGGTCGAGGGCCGGCGGCCGGTGGGGGTGCTGACGAAGATCGACCTGATCGACTTCGTCGCCCGGAGGACGTCCCGATGACCGACGATCCGCGGCGTGCGGGCTTCGGGACCCTGGCGATCCACGCCGGCCAGCGCCCCGAGCCGAACACCGGCGCGATCACCACCCCGATCTTTCAGACCTCGACCTACGTCCAGTCGAGCCCCGGCGTGCACCAGGGCTACGAGTACGCCCGGACCCACAACCCGACCCGCGAGGCGCTCGAGGGCTGTATCGCCGCGCTCGAGGGTGGAAGCCACGGGGTGGCCTTCGCCTCGGGCTGCGCCGCCACCGACGCGGTGATGCACCTGCTCGAGGCGGGGGACCGGGTGATCTGCTCCGACGACGTCTACGGCGGCACCTACCGGCTGTTCGACAAGGTGTTCACCCAGGCCGGGCTGCGCTTCGAGTTCGTCGACCTGACGGCCGAGGACAGCCTCTCGCCCGGTCGCTTCGAGGGCGCCAAGCTGATCTGGCTCGAGACGCCGACCAACCCGATGCTCAAGGTGATCGACATCGCCCGGGTGGCCGAGCTGGGCCGCGCGGCCGGCGCGCTGGTGGTGGTCGACAACACCTTCCTCACCCCGTACAACCAGCGGCCGCTCGAGCTCGGCGCGGATCTGGTCGTGCACTCGACGACCAAGTACCTCAACGGCCACGCCGATGCCGTGGGGGGGGTGGCGGTCACCAGCGACGAGGTGATCGCCGAGCGGCTGCGGTTCCTGCAGAACACCATCGGCGCCGTGCCATCACCGAACGACTGCTTCCTCGTGCTCCGGGGCCTCAAGACGCTGCACCTGCGGATGGAGCGCCACGAGGAAAACGCCCGGGCACTGGCCGAGTTGCTGGTGCAGCACCGTGCGGTCGAACGGGTGATCTACCCCGGGCTGCCGAGTCATCCCCAGCACGAGCTTTCGCGCCAGCAGGCGAGTGGGTTCGGCGGCATGGTGACCTTCGTCGTCAAGGGCGGGCTGCCGGCCGCCAGGGCGGCGCTCGAGCGCTTCGAGCGCTTCGCGCTGGCCGAGAGCCTCGGCGGGGTCGAGTCGCTGGTCGAGCATCCGGCGATCATGACCCATGCTTCGATCGAGCCGGAGATCCGCCGTAAGCTTGGCATCGACGACGGCCTGATCCGCCTATCGGTGGGCGTCGAGGACCTCGAGGACCTCGAGGCCGATCTCGGCCGGGCCCTCGACGCGGCCGCGGCTGCGGCGGTGGCTTGAGGGCTGATCGCGTCAGATCTGCCGGGAGATCGCCGACGAGAGCACGGCGGCCGCCTCGGGATTGCCGGGGTCGAGCCGCATCGCGCGATCGGCATGACGGTGGGCGCCGGAGAAATCCCGTCGCTCGAGGGCTCGGCGAGCGCGGCGCAGGTGGCCTCGGATCAGCCGGCGTTTTTTGCTGATCCTTCGCCGCCGTCTGGGCCTTCTCGCCCTCACGGAGGCTCTCTGGTTGGTCCCGGCCTTCTTGGCGGAGGCCCTGGTCTTGTCCTTGGTCGGTTGAGCCTCGGCTTTCCGCTCGACCGCGACGCGGGGAGCAGCGCTGGCCGGTACCACGCTGGCCGGTACTACGCTGGCCGGTACCACGCTGGCCGGTACCACGCTGGCCGGTACCACGCTGGCAGCCGCCGCCGCCGGCTCGGAAGTCGGGGGTGCCTTTGGCAGCGCGGCCGGCCTGGCGGCGGCTGGCGGCTTGAGAGGTGGCGTCGGGTTGCGCAGCAGCCATGCGCCCGCCGCGATGGTGACCGCGGCAGCCGCGACCGCCGCCATCAAGTGCGTTGATAGCCGGCGCCGGGCGGCGATTGCCCGCTGCTTGCTGGTCGTGACCATCATCGTCCGGTCGTTGGAGATCCGGGTGTGTGGTCCCCCGGCCACCACCACCGGCTCATCGTCGAGGTAGGTGCTGATCACCTCGACGCCGGTGGGGTCCTTCCTGGTCGGGACGATCGGCTCGATCGCTCCCAGGGCGTCGGCGCGGGACAGCTCGACGCCCAGCCGGATCCGTGGGGTCGTGCTGCCGGGCGGCACGTGAATCGACACCCAGCGCAGCGCGCCGCCCCGGGTGTCGTGTTGCTCGCCGCCTCCGGGCAACAGGTCCACCGGCGCACCGAGCTTGAGGAAGGGCAGGGCGCAGTCGAGCTGCAGCACATCACCGGAGGCCGGACCGGACTCGACGCGCATCACCTGCTCGCCGATGCGGATCCGCACCGGAACGCCCTCCAGGGGCTCGGTCTGCTCGCCGATGAAGTCCTTGATCCGCTGCTTGCCGGCGCCGAACAGTCGCTCGAAGCGCAGCGCGACGCCCGACCGTTCGGCCCCGTCGCCCGGTGCCACCGTCCGTACGACCTTGGCCTGGCCCTCGACGAAGGCGCCCCCGGGGAGCGAAAACGCCAAGTCGACCTTGGCGTCTAGCTCCGGGCGCGGCTCGATCTCCTCGACGAAGATTCCACCGGTGCTCAGGTTTCGGACCTGGCCCGCCCGACCGTGGTCGTCGACCAGCAGATCGACTCGACCGTCGAGCGAGACGCGTGGCATGCGGTTGTATCTCATGATTCCATCACCCCTGCACCTGACACAGCAAATCTTGCGCCATCCGTGAGTGCCGGGATTTACTGGTTTTTGCGTTCAAGGAGGGGGGGGGCTGTGGGCGGTAGGCTGCAGGTAGGCGCCCACGGTGGGCTCGCCGCAACGAGCGCTAGTCGTCGCAGTCGCCGGGATCGTCGGGGCAGGTGTCAGAGCGGAAGACCCCAGTGATCGCCGACCCGCTGACCAGTTGGATCGTGTAGCTGCCCGACAGGCTTCCCGGCACCGAGACCGGATCGATGGTCACGGTGCCCGAATCGGCGCTCTGGGTCGTGCCGTTGGCGGGCGAGTAGAGCGCAGTCGCCTCACCGTCAGGCGGGTACATGCTGACCTTGGACTGGTTGATGATGGTGTAGGTCCGGCCGGCGGTAGGAACGCTGTTGTTGTCCTTGAACAGGAACTGGATGTTGTCGCCCCCGACGAGCCACGAGTCGAGACACGTCGACTGTACTGTCCCCACGTCGATGATAAACAGGTCCGACACACACCCGTGGTGCAGGTGGCCGAAGCCCGTCGCCGATGGCGTGGTCGGCGGGGTGGTCGGCGGCGTGGTCGGCGGCGTGCTGGGGTTGCTTGGGTCGGTCGGCACGCTCGGATCCGTCGGCACGCTTGGATCCGTCGGCACGCTCGGATCCGTTGGCGAGGTCGGTGTCGTCGGGCTGGTGCTCGGCCCCGTGGGTTGCTCGGGGTAGGGGGAGACAGGGCCCGGATCCTGGGTCTGGTCGGCGCCGCCACAGGCGACGAGGAGGGTGACGGATCCGATCAAGAGCAGGCGGCGGGAAGACATGCGGAACCTCCGGGTCATGGGTGCTGCCGATCTGGGATGCAACCCCTGTACCGCGCAAAACAACAGTCATGTCAGAGGAGGGATCGCTCGCCGGGTGGCTACTGGAAGGACAACATGGCTCAACAGACCAGGCACGGGCTACCACGCCTCGGCCTGAGCAGTCGGCTTCGCCGGGGGATGAGTTAATGGTAGAGCACCAGCCGTCCCGCGCCGGACCCGTACATCGGGTCGCCGACAGCGAGGTCGACGAACCCATCGCTGTCGATGTCGCCGGCAAAGGTCAGCGCGGCGGAGCACTCGGTCGTCGCGCCCGGGGGCTGGAGCAGCAGGTCGGCGCTGCTCGCGCCGAGGTTCGTCAGCGGCGTCCGACCGAAGAAGACCATCGCCGCGCCCGAGGCGACCGGCCCGGCCCTGCTGGCGCCGATCGCCAGGTCGGCCAGCCCGTCACCGTTGAAGTCCACGCCCTTGATCGGGTCGAGCCGGGCGCTGCTGGCGATGCTGCGCCCGAGGTGGTTGTTGCTGGCGAGCATCGTCGGGTGGTCGTTGGTCACCGTGGCCACTGCGTCGGCGGTGGTGGCCGGTGCCCCGCTGGCCAGGCTGAAGAGGTAAACCCTGCCAGCCGCGTAGGCGGGCACTCCGTAGTGGCTGTCGGAGACGGCGAGCTCGGGCTTTCCGTCGCCGTCGAGGTCGCCCACCCCCGCGGCCGCGCTGCCGAAGCGCTTGTTCGACGACCCGCCGACGATCCTCAGCAAGCGCGGCACCGTCGATCCGGCGTCGAAGACCGTCTGGCCGGGGCCGCGGGCCGCGCCGAGCAGCAGCTCCACGGCCCCGCGGTCCTGTCCCGCCTGGCGGAGCAGCGGGGAGCCGATCAGCAGATCCTCGAAGCCGTCAGCGTCGAGGTCACCGGCGCTTGCCAGCGGGACTCCGTAGCCATCGCTCGCCTCGGCGCCGATCACCAGCAGGTCCATGCCGTCGGGCAAGCTTCGCAGGCTGGGGCTCTCGCCGACAGCCGCTGGCTTGGTGGGGCGGCCGTAGTGGACCGCCACGGCGGCGGCGTTGGCCGCGAGGTCGTGGCGGGTCAGGACGACGTCGTCCTTGCCATCGCCATCGAGGTCGACGGCGCCGAGGTTGACCAGCTGGTCGTCCGGGCCGGCGCCAGCGAGGCTGTATTCGATCTCGGCCGGAGCGGTCGTAGGCGTGCCGACGTCGGTTCGCTCGGGCCACTGGTCCTGTCCGAGGAACAGGAACGCCCGGCCGGCGTTGGTATCGGGGGCGTGCACCAGCAGGTCACGGCATTCCTGGGGATCGCCGTCGTATTCCGGGGCCGCGAGCCTGGCGCCGAAGGAGGCGCCGGTGCGCGTGCCCACCAGGCGGGTCGAGTAGGTCGCCGGAAAGCCCGCGCCGTCGCCGAAGAACAGCAGGACCTCGCCGCGGCCGCCGCTGGCCTTCGGCCGGCCGATAGCCAGGTCGCTGATGCCGTCGCAGTTGAAGTCGCCCGCCGCCACGGGCAGGCCGAAGCCGCTTCCCGCCACCGGCAGCAGCTCGAGCACGCCGATGCTGGTCTGCAGCGGGGCCAGCTCCGGGGTCGAGATTCCGCTGAGGTTGCCGACGCGGTCGACGCACTTGGCGGCGAGGTAGTGGGGCGACAGCAGCGCGAGCCCGCTGACGATCGCCGTGGCGGTCGGGGCCGCGCCGATCAGCTGGTCCTGCTGTCCGGTGTCGGGGGCGTCGAAGTTGGCTGCCGTGACCGCGCTTGCCTGGCGGTGAGCGATGATGCACCTCTCGACGCCGGTGCCGAGCGGCCCCTCCACGGGGACGGCGAAGCTGCAGCTGATCTCGCCCCTGCGGTGGTGGGTCACGGCGCACGAGAAGTCGTCGATCGGGGCGGGGCCGACCGTATCGACGAGGACCGTGGCGCGGTTGCTCTCGGCGCTGGTGAAGGTCTCGGAGTCGTAGCAGCGGGCTCGGAGCGTGGTCTTGCCCTCGGGCAGGTCGAGCTCGTAGCTGACCTTGCCGCCAGCGGGCGTCTTGCGTCCCGATGGATGGGGGGCGCCGTCGACCAGCAACTCGACCTCGGTGCCGGTGGTGGCGATCTTCAGGCTGGTCTGAGTGCCGGCCTTGGTCGGGTCGGCGTCCTGCTTGCCGCTGAGCCCCAGACCAAGGGTGATCGGTATCGCCTGTGGGGTG
>JAUVBO010000898.1 GCA_030591195.1 Pseudomonadota bacterium | reverse complement strand
GAAGGTGGTCTCCGAGCGCATCCTCCACAAGACCGACGTCGGCGGGGTCGCGCTGATCGATCGGGCAGAGCCCCGACTGCTGCGCGCCGCGGCAGGTCGCATGCTCGACGCCCTCACCCCCGAGCTGCGCGACAGCGTCCGCGGCTTCTTGCTCGCCGAGCGGATCGACTTCGAGGCCGGCCTGGGCCGGGAGCTCTGCTTCGGCGCGCGCACCAGCGACGACTTCGGACTGGTCTTGACCGTCGGCTTCGGCGGCACGGCCGTCGAGGCCCTCGGCGCAGCCTCGAAGAAGAACCAGACCTCGGTGCTCTTCAAGCCCGGGTTGACCACCGACGAGCGGCTGGCGGCCAAGCTCGACCAGGCGCTCTTCGCCCGCTGGCTCTGCGGCGAGGTGCGGGGCGTCGACGGCGTGACCGATCGCCCACGACTGCTGGCCGATCTCGGCCGCTGGTCGACGGCGGTGCAGCGCCTGGGGGAGGCGGTGGAGGCGGCGGGGGCGCGGCTCGCCGAGCTCGAGCTCAACCCCCTGGTCTACTCGCGCGGGGACGGCCGGCTGTTGCCGCTCGACGCGATGCTGCGCCTGACCGAGGTCGACCCGGTTGCCGCGAAGCGGGCGAAGCTCGCCGCCGCGCTGCCGATCGAGCGCCTCGGCCGAGGCGTCAACCCTCGCTCGGCGGCGCTGGTCGGCGTGTCGGCGACGAAGATCAACGTCGGCCGGATGATCCTCCGCTCGATCCTCGAGGGAGGCTTCGATCCCGACCGGCTGCGGATCATCCGCGAGGGCCGCCCCGAGACGATCGATGGCGTCCGCTGCGCTGCCTCGCTCGGTGCCCTCGACGAGCCGGTGGATCTGCTGATCGTCGCCGTCGCTGCCGGGGCCACCGTCGAGGTGCTGCGCCAGTCGATCGATCACCAGCGGGCCGGGGCGGTGCTGCTGATCCCGGGCGGGATGGGCGAGACCGAGGGCGGCCAGGCGATCGAGCAGCAGCTCATCGAGCTGCTCGCCAGCGCCCCACCCGAGCGGCGTCCGGCGGTGATCGGCAACAACAGCCTCGGCCTGGTCTCGGCCGCCGCGGGCTTCGACTCGCTCTTCATCCCGCCGCAGAAGCTGCCCCGGCAGCCGCAGGCGTCCCACACCGGCGCGGCGCTGATCAGCCAGAGCGGCGCGTTCATGATCACCCAGCTGACCCGCTTGACCTTCCTCAACCCGGCGCTGCAGATCTCCCTCGGCAACCAGATCGACGCGCGGCTGTCGCACTTCGTCGAGCTCGCCGCGGCCCAGGCCGACCTGCGCACCCTCGCGCTCTACATCGAGGGCTTCAAGCCCGGAGACGGCGAGCGGCTCGCCGGGATCGTCCGCGAGGTGGTGCAGCAAGGGCGCGACGTCGTGGTCTACAAGGGCGGCCGCAGCGCCTCGGGTCAGGCGGCGGCGATGGGCCACACCGCCTCGGTGGCTGGCGACTACCGCGTGTTCGAGGAGCTGCTGGCCGACGCCGGCGCGCTGGTGGCCGACAGCCTCGGCGACTTCACCGACCTGGTGCGCCTCTCGGCGACGCTCAACGACCGCGTCAGAGTGCACGGACGGAATCGCTGGCGGGCGGCGCTGCTGAGCAACGCCGGCTACGAGGCGGTGGCGATGGCGGACAGTCACGGTGGTGGCCTCGAGCTCGCCTCGCTGTCGCTGGCGACCACCGCGCGCCTCGGCGCCCTGCTCGAGCAGGCGCGCATCGCCCAGCTGGTCAACCCGACCAACCCGCTCGACGTGACGCCGATGGCCGACGACGTCGTCCACGAGGGCTGCATGCGGGCGCTGCTCGACGACCCCCAGGTCGACGTCGGCGTCTTCGGCAACGTGCCGCTGACCCCGGCGCTGCAGAGCCTGCCGCCGGGCATCCTCGAGGACGACCGCTTCGACGCCCCCGACGGCTACGCCGCCCGCACGATCAGTCTCTTTGGCGAGGCGACCAAGCCCTTGGTGGTGGTGATCGACGCCGGCCCGCTCTACGACCCGCTGGCGTCTCACCTGCAGCGGGCCGGCCTGCCGGTCTTCCGCCACGCCGATCGCGCCGTGCGGCTGGTCGGCCAATACCTCGCCAGCCGTGCCTCCGCCAGGTCTGAAGGGCGACCGGACACTGCGTCGACCATCACAGCGACCACGGTGGCCACAGGTTCCCAAGCCTGCGAGGTGATTCTCCAAGATAAACACGGCGCCTAGCTGGCCCGCCCTTTGCAAGTCCGGACGGTGTGCGTCGTATCTATCAGCTCGCGCTCTTCGCGTCCTTGCTCCTGGTGGCCCTCGCCCGGCAGGCGTCCGCCCAGCAACAGGTGGACATCGGCTCGGTCGGCGCGACCCAGATGGAGGTCGGCAAGGCCGCGGTCAGGGCGATGATCAGCTACTGGAGAGGGCAGGCCGGCGCTCAGGGCATCACCCTGCCGGACTACGTCGACCGTAACGTGCTCGGAACGCGGTTCCCGGCGGTGATCGATCCCGCGGGGCGGGTCCGGATCACCGACGGGCACCACCGGGGAACGGCGCTGGCGATGATCGCCAAGGCCTACCAGCGCGCCCGAGGACACCAGCCGAGGATCACCGTCGAGCTCGCCCGGGACTATCGCGGGTGGAGTCCGCGAGACTATGCCAACGACCTGACCCGGAAGCTGAAGAAGGGCCAGTTCCCGCGGAAGATGAACGGCCAGCACCGGATCGACAAGGTCAGACGCCTGCCCCGGACCCTGCTCGCCTGCCGGGACAACCCGCTGCGCTCGGCGATCGGCAACGCCTTCTTCCGTCTCAAGATCGACCACGGCGTCAACTTCGAGGCGCTCGGCCTTCCCGACTACGTCGAGTTCACCATCGGTGAGCGCCTGCT
>JAUVBO010000321.1 GCA_030591195.1 Pseudomonadota bacterium | reverse complement strand
GTCGCCGGCCACTGACCCGGGCGGAGTTTCTCCTGCTGATGAGCCTGCTGACGACCCAGCGCGTGATCTGCAACGGGCTCGCCCAGCACCAGTTCGTCGACACCTGGCCCGGACTGCAGGCCGCCGGCCGGCCGACACCGAGCTCGCTGCGCGGCCTCTGCAGCCCCAAGCTGCTCGAGCTGCGCGAGCTGGTGGCCCAGCTGGTGGTGGGGCAGCGGCGCAAGGTGGTGATCTTCAGCCAGTGGCGGCGGATGCTCGACCTCGCCCGCTGGGCGGTCTCCGACCTGCTCGCCGAGGCGCGAGCCCGGGCGGTCTTCTTCACCGGCCAGGAGAGCCAGCCGCGCCGCACGCGCAACCTGGTCGACTTTCACGACGACCCGGCGACGCTGGTGCTGCTGGCGACCGACGCCGGCGGCGTCGGCCTCAACCTGCAGCACGCCGCGAGCTGCATGGTCAACCTCGAGCTGCCCTGGAACCCGGCGGTGCTCGAGCAGCGGGTCGGCCGGATCTACCGCCTGGGGCAGAAACACCCGATCGAGGTCTTCCACCTCGTGTCGGAGGACGGCATCGAGGCACGGGTCGCCGAGCTCGTCGGCCAGAAGAAGGCGCTGTTCGACGGTCTGTTCGACGGCACGAGCAACGAGGTCGACCTCGGTCGCAGCAGCTCGTTCCTCGAGCGAGTCGAGCAGATCGTCGCTCCGGAGGCGCTCGGCGCCGCGGCGCGGTCCGGGCCCGCCGACGGCTTCGAGCTCGACGACGACGTGGAAGACCTCGAGGTCGTCGGCGATGGTCCGGCGGGTTCCAATGGCGCGGGCGAGGTCCCGACGACCCCCGAGCCCGCGACCCTTCAGCCCCAGGCGTTGATGCCCGAGGCGCTGCGGGTGCTCGAGCAGGTGGCGGTCAGCCGCCGGCCCGACGGCGGGATCTCGATCGAGGCACCGCCCCAGGCGGCTGCCGCGCTGGCGGGCCTGCTGCACGGCTTCGCCCGGCTGCTCGACGAGGCGGCCGCCGGGCCCACGGGGCCGTCGTAGCCCCCGACCTCGCTCCTGGCTAGCGGTGGCCTTGTCGGGGGCGCCGTAGCCGGCCGGCCGGTCAGGGGCCGGCGGGCTCGTCGAGGGGGATCGCGGCGGCGGAGCGGGTGGTGCCGGCGACCACGCCTCGCTCGACGAGGAAGTCGAACAGCGTCGCGACCAGCGCCCCGGGGCGCTGCTGGTCGGTGAGCAGCTCGATGTCGGGGGCCTCGGGGCGCTCGTAGGGATCGTCGACGCCGGTGAAGCCCTTGATCTCGCCGGCCCGCGCTCGCCGGTAGAGGCCCTTGGGATCGTGCTGCTCGCAGACCGACAGCGGCGCGTTGACGTAGACCTCGACGAAGTCGAGCCCGGCCGCGCGATGCATCTCGCGCACCACCTCGCGGTCTTGGCGGTAGGGCGAGATGAAGCTGGCGATCGTGATCGCGCCGGCGTCGGCGAAGAGCTTGGCCACCTCGCCGATGCGGCGGATGTTCTCCTGGCGGTCGGCGGCGGAGAAGCCGAGGTTGCGGTTCAGCCCGAGGCGCACGTTGTCGCCGTCGAGCACGTAGGCGAGAAAGCCCCGTCGCAGCAGCTCGTGCTCGAGGGTGAACGCTGTCGTGCTCTTGCCCGACGACGGCAGGCCGGTGAGCCAGATGGTGCAGCCCTGCTGCCCGAGCACGCGATAGCGCGCCTCGCGGGCGACGTGACCCTCGTGCCGGGTGATGTTGGTCGCCTTGCACATGCGGATACCCCTTCGCCTCGTTGGACCGCGGAATGATCTAGCGAACGATCGTCGCGCCGATGCGAACGAGCATTGCACCCCTGATACAACCGCACCTGCCCGCTCAACGCCAGCCCTGGCTCGTCGGTCAATACGTCGGAGCTGACGATGAGCCGGAGCGTAATGACCGGTTTCGCGGTCAATACGTCGGAGCTGACGGTGAGCCAGAGCGTAATGACCGGTTTCGCGGTCAATACGTCGGAGCTGACGACGAGCCGGAGCGTAATGACCGGTTTCGTCCAATCAGCGACCGCGCGGCGCGAGAGGGGAACGGCGATTGGGTGGCAGTGGCGCAGGGGCCGACGCGGGATGGTGCCGAGGAGAGGGTGGCGGAGAGGAGGTTTTTTGTCGGTGGTGCGCCGCCGGGCGTGCTATCAAGCCGAGTTGTGAGCAGCTTCGGGGCGATACTGCGGCTGGCGCGGCCGAAGCAATGGGTGAAGAACCTCTTCGTCTTCACCGCGTTGATCTTCGCCGGCAAGGCCCTCGACACCGAGGCGATGGTCCAGGCGTTGATCGCCTTCGGGGCCTTCTGCCTGGCCTCGAGCTCGATCTATTTCATCAACGACTACAAGGACATCGAGGAAGATCGCCGGCACCCGGTGAAGAAGGCGCGGCCGCTGGCCAGCGGGGCGCTCCCGCCCACGGCCGGGCCGCTCGGTTTCATCGTGCTCGCCGCGGCCGGGCTCGGCCTGGCCCTGCTCTTGAACCGCTGGGCGGCGGTGACCGTGGGGCTCTACCTCGCGATCAACCTCGGCTACTCCCTCGGCCTCAAGCACGTGGTGATCCTCGACGTGCTGCTGATCGCCAGCGGCTTCGTGCTGCGGATCCTCGCCGGCGCGGCGGCGATCTCGGTGCTCCCCTCGACCTGGCTGATTCTCTGCGCGACGACCCTCTCGCTGTTCCTCGGCTTCACCAAGCGCCGGGCCGAGGTGATGCTGCTCAACGAAAAGGCCGGCGAGCACCGCAAGGTGCTGCGGCACTACAGCCTGCCGTTCCTCGATCAGATGATCGCGATCGTCACCGCCTCGACGGTGGTGCTCTACATCCTCTACACGGTCGACGCGCGCACGGTGGAGCTGGTCGGCTCGCGGGCGATGCTGCTCAGCGTGCCGCTGGTGCTCTACGGCATCTTCCGCTACCTCTACCTGGTCTACCACGACGCCCGCGGCGGTGACCCGACGCGCACGGTCTTCACCGACGTGCCGATCCTGGTCACCGGCGGCCTCTGGGGCGTGCTCTGCATGCTGGTGATCCTCTTCGGCAAGAGGTGGATCGTCGGCCTCTTCTGATCAGGCCGCGGCGCCGTCCTCGCCGTCGCCCATGAACACGGGCATCGTGTCATGGCCCGGCTGGCTGACGCCGTCGCTGCGGATCACGCGCCAGACGGTCAGGGCGAGGATCTTGAGGTCCAGGCCGAGGGACCAGTGGTCGACGTACCACAGGTCGTTTTCGAACCGCTGGTTCCAGCTGGTGGCGTTGCGGCCGTTGATCTGGGCCCAGCCCGTGATGCCGGGCAGCACGTCGTGGCGCCGGGCCTGCTCGGCCGAGTAGCGCTCGAGGTACGCCACCAGCAGCGGCCGGGGGCCGACGAGGCTCATCTCGCCCCGGACGACGTTGTACAGCTGGGGCAGCTCGTCGAGGCTGGTGCGCCGGATGAAGCGCCCGATCGGTGTCAGCCGCTCGCCGTCGGGCAGGGGCCGGCCGGCGTGATCCACCGCGTCACGCATCGTACGAAACTTGTAGGTGGTGAACGTCTCGCCGTGGCGACCGGGCCGCTGCTGGCGAAAGAGCACCGGCGAGCCCATGCTGGCGCGGATCGCCGTGGCCACCAAGCCGAGCAGCGGCGCGCTGGCGACGAGCGCTCCTCCGGCGAGCGCCGCGTCGATCGTGCGCTTGACGAGCAGTGGCCAGCCTTGCTGACGCATGGACTCCCCTCGGGCTTCGGTTGCAGCCTGTAGGCTACGGGCTCGACCAGAACCAGGCAACGGCCGACTGTTTTCTGGCGGCTGTTTCCTGCGATAGTGTGTCCCCCGGGAGGATAGCGATGAGCGAACCGAAGCTGTTGGACAAGATCGACGACCGCAGCGCGAAGATCGTGGTGGTCGGCGCGGGCTATGTCGGGCTGCCCTTCGCGGTCGAGTCGGCCAGCGCCGGCTTCTCGACGACGGTCTTCGACATCGCGGCGGACAGGGTCGCGGCGGTCAACGAGGGGCGCTCGTACATCGGCGACGTGCCGACGGAGGTGCTGGCGCCGCTGGTCGCGGCGGGCAAGATCCGCGGCTCGATAGACCCCGCAGCGCTCGGCGAGGCCGACGCGGTGGTGATCTGCGTGCCCACGCCCCTGCGCAAGACCAAGGACCCGGACGTCTCGATGATCCTCGCCGCTGGCAAGGCGATGGCGTCGCAGCTGCGCTCCGGCCAGCTGGTGGTGCTCGAGTCGACGACCTACCCCGGCTTCACCCGCGAGGTGCTGCGCGAGCAGCTCGAGGCCACGGGTCTCAAGGTCGGCGAGGACTTCAACCTCGCCTTTTCGCCCGAGCGGGTCGATCCGGGCAACGCGACCTACCACACCAAGAACACGCCGAAGGTGATCGGCGGCATCACGCCCCGGTGCACGCGCGTCGCCTGCCAGCTCTACCAGTGCTTCATCGACACCATGGTGCCGGTCTCGTCGACCGACGCGGCGGAGATGGTCAAGCTGCTCGAGAACACCTTCCGAGCGGTGAACATTGGCCTGGTCAACGAGGTGGCGCTGATGTGCGCCAAGCTCCAGCTCGACACCTGGGAGGTGATCGACGCCGCGGCGACCAAGCCCTTCGGCTTCATGCGCTTCTACCCCGGGCCGGGGCTCGGCGGCCACTGCATCCCGGTCGATCCGCACTACCTGTCGTGGAAGCTCAAGACGCTGAAGTACAACGCCCGCTTCGTCGAGCTCGCCGGCGAGATCAACAGCAACATGCCGGTGGTGGTGACCCAGCTGGTCGCCGCGGCGCTCAACGAGCAGCGCAAGCCGGTCAACGGTTCGCGGATCCTGGTGCTCGGCGTCGCCTACAAGCCCGACATCGACGACGTGCGCGAGTCGCCGGCCCTCGACGTGATCGAGCTGCTGCGCCAGCGCGGCGCGGAGATCGCCTACCACGATCCCTACGTGCCGCGGTTCGATGTCGGCCCCGAGCGCTACACCAGCGTGGAGCTCGACGATCTCGGCCGCCACGACGCGGTGGTGATCGTCACCGACCACCGCTGCGTCGACTACCGTCAGATCTGCGAGCAGGCCCAGCTGGTGATCGACACCCGCAACGCGACCCGCGACCTGCGCGCCGACTTCGGCGACAAGATCGTCACCCTGTAGTCCCTGCACCCGGGCCCTCCGGATCTCGTCCTCGCCCGTGCGGTGGGCCGGACGCCGGTGGGTCCCCAGCGCGCGAGTCGTCGGCAGTGG
>JAUVBO010000107.1 GCA_030591195.1 Pseudomonadota bacterium | reverse complement strand
CGGCCAGGTGGCGGTAGTGATCAGCACCAGCTGCCGGTGGCCGGCGCCGAGGCGCAGCTCCCGTCGCGCCAGCAACCCGGCGAGTCCCCGCTGGCCAGCCTCCGCCGGTCCGATACCCTGGCGCGGCAGGCGAAAGCGGTGGGTGATCGGCACGAAGCCGAGCAGGTCCATCTCGGCGGTGCGGTGGCCGTGGGTCCAGTTGTTGATCACCATCGGCCGGCCCGATGGGCCGAGGCGGTCGGAGACGATACCGATGTGATCCGGGCGGGCGTCGCCCATTGTATTGAGAAAGAGGATGTCGCCCGGCAGCAGCGGGTAGGCCTGGCCCCGCGCGCCGAAGGGCAGGGCGCGCATTCTGCGCTGGAAGAAGGGCAGCAGGCTGCGCACGCGTCGGTGGTCGATGCTGGGGTTGGGCCGCTTGACAGTCCGGTAGGCGCGGCGGGCTCGCCGGATGTCGCGGGCCACCAGCCGCTGCAGGTCGATCCCGGCGTTGCGCAGGGCGCGGACCACGACGTCGGTGCAGACGCCGATCTCCCGCGGCACGTCGCCGCCGGGGTAGTGGATCTTCACGTAGCGCGAGTCGTAGCGAGCGGCGTTGAGCGCGACCTTCTTGGCGCCGATCAGCACGTCGAGGCCGTCGGGGATCCCGTCCCCGTCGGCGTCTCCCCCGCCGGCGCCCGTGGTCTCGATCCGCCAGCGGGCCGGAGTGGCCCGCCAGAGGCGTCGGGGGCTGAGGCCGACGGGCTCGCCATCCACCAGCACCAGGGTCAGCCCGCGCTTGGTCCGGGCCAGCACCCATGGGCCGGACGCGAGCCAGCTCGGCAGCCGGAGGCGAACCTTGGCGTCGAGGTCGCTGAAGATGCCCTTGTCGGTCAGCGGGGGCTTTGCCGTCGCCGTCGGCCACGCGCGGGCTGTCGTCGACGCCAGCGGCGCCAGCGCCAAGCAGCCAATCAGAGTCGTCGACGCGTGTTGCCAGCTCATCGGATCAGCTGTTACCCGAGCCTCGTTGCCGCCCCAGCCGGTGGATTATCGCCTGGAGCGTCAACCCCAGCAGCACCAGCCAGGGCGTGCCGTGCATCGCCAGGTCGAACCAGTCGATGGCGCTCAAGCCATCGGCACCGCCGGCGACCCAGCGGATCTTACCCACGATGTGTGGCTCGGGAAAGTAGGGCGCGAGGCCGAGGGTCAGGCAGGCGAGGAGCGCGAGGACCAGGCGGTTCTGCAGCAAGACCATCAGGTCTCAGCATACGCGACTGGGGCGTGAAAGTTGCTCGGCTGCGTCCGGCGCGAACCACTGTTTGCATTCCTTTGTGCGACTTCGGGTGACTGCCTCCCACTTCGGCGGAGGGATCCAGCGTAGTTGCGGCGAGTCCGGATTGGATCGCCGCTTGCTAGGTCCCCCGTCAGGAGCCAGAGACATGATTGCTAACCGTCGCACGTCAAGCCGTCTCGCCGTGGTCTTGGTCATCGTCCTCTGGGGGATGCTGGGCATGGCGGGCGCGGCCTGGGCCGCTACCTCCACGCCGCTGGCGAGCCAGTGCATCAGGGTCTACTCCCAGGGGCGATCTCACGACAGCCAGCGCTTCTGGGGCTGGTTTCAGAACGTCTGCGGGAGCACGGTCAGCCCCGTGGTCTTCGACGTGCTGGTGTTCTTCTGCAACAACCAGTCGCCGCCCGGATCGGCCTGCGGCGAGCAGGTGGTGCTGCGCGCGGACCTGGTCACGAGCTTTGCCCCCTACGAGAAGAAGCGGATCGAGCACCCCTTCCCCGTGTCGTCGATGAAGTGTGGGGCCTACTTCCAGTGGGACATCAACCTCAAGGTCAGCGGCTGCACCGACCACGGCGACTGCTGGAGCAAGGCCCAGGGCCTGCCGGCGACCTGGGGTGACATCGTCGCCTTCAACACGCCGGGCTGCTTCACCCCGGAGTGTGTTGCGGGTCAGACCAAGCCGTGCCTCAGCGGCTGCGGCCAGGTGATCTGCGGCCCCGACCAGACCTGGGACGGCGGTGGCTGCCAGGCGTCCAATCGCTGCGGCGGCTGCGGTCCCGAGCCTGCGTGCTGCGCTGGAGAGCTCCAGAGCTGCGCCTCAGGGTGCGGCAAGATGGCTTGTGACGGCGCGGGGCAATGGAACCAGGCAGGCTGCCTGCCCACCGACCAGTGTGGTCCCTGCGCGGGCGGTACACCGACCTGCGCCGTGGGCTGCACCGAGCCGGTCTGCACCGACCAGGGCTGGGTTTGTCGCCCCAAGGCCGAGCCGAGCTGTGGGGGCTGCAAGCAAGCGGTATGTACCGACGGCGAGTACCTGTGTATGCCCCTTCCGCTGCCCGACTGCGGTCCCTGTGCCCGGCCGCTGTGCACCGACGGAGGGTGGCAGTGTCTGCCATCAGCGGCCTCCGGGGCCGACGACGTAGCCTGCGCCAATCCCGTGCCTGCCAGCGAGCTCCCTCCGGGGCCGACGGTGGCGCCCACCTCGGGGGTCGCGATGGCGCCCCCCCCCTTCGAGCCGATGATCGCGGGCAGCGGCTGCGCCGTAGGCGAGCCGGCCACCGACACCGGGCCCGCCCTCCCGCCGGCGCTGGTGCTGCTTGGACTGGCCCTTGGCCGGCGTCGCCGTGATGTCGTCAAGATCATGGAGTATCTTGCCACTGGCAACCGGATCCGCGGTCTCGACGACGAAGACCCTCAGGACGCTCCCAGGGCCTGAGAGCACCCGCGCGATCGACGGCTTGCGATCTCGGGTGGGTCGCGCTATAGAACCAGCCTCGCAGCAGCGACCAGGCGAAGGGCGGTCAACATGGCTATCTCTAAAAATAACCCCGCGATTCGTGACAACCAGCGGCTGGTGGTCCATTGCCCGGAGACCGGCGAGGAGCTGCGCTTGATCAAGCGTGTGCCCGGTGGAATGGTCTACATCAACGACAAGACGGGCAAGATGTACCCGGCGCGCAGGGGCATCTACAAGGATATGCCCCACGAGTGGGTGAGGAAGTAGCTCGGGCAGCTCACACCGTCTACCACCGCCCCGTTTCTACCGCCCCGTTTCTACCGCTCCAACTACCACCGCCCCGTTTCTACCGCCCCGTTTCTACCGCTCCAACTACCACCGCCCCGTCGTCGTTGACCTTGCCAGCCTGTGGGCTGGTAGTGCCTCAGGGACCGGCGTCCGCGTCGCCCGTGGCCGCACCACCCGCTGCCGCGTCGGATCCCGCGGTGCAGTCGTGGAAATGATAGACCACCGTGTAGGGGCCGCTGCCCGCGAGGCCGAAGGCGTCGGTCACCGTGTACTCGATCCGCACGTCGCCCGGTAGATCGGAGAAGACCTCGACCTCGACATTCTCACCAGATCCGAGCGTCAGCGGCGCGCTGGGTTTGACCCGCACGGTGGCGCCCTGGGGCGCGTGGGCGACCCGATGGGCTAGGGTTACCTCGTCACCGTCGGGATCGGAGAGCACCAGCGTTTGTGCCAGGAAGGTGCCGACGCAGCCCTTGAGGCTCACCGTCAAGGTGTCGATTCGTGGGGAGTTGTTGGCCGTGGCAGACCCCGCGCCGCGTCCGGGGCCCGCCTCGGCGTCGCCGCCGACGCTGCCGTCTGCCGGCAGGTAGGGGTCCGGACAGTCGCAGGTCTGGTCGCAGCAACCGCTGGCGAGCAGGGCCGTGGCAGCCAGGGCCACCAGGCTTGGTAGTGCTTGGCGTGGCATCAGCCGTCGTCTTCCCGAACGGGCTATGGTGCCGGGCAGACGTTGAGGTTCATCGTCACGCTGAACGGTCCGTCTCCGGCAAGGTTGAAGGCATCGAGCAGGGCGTACTCGAGCACCACGGCACCCGCGCCTGGGCCGGCGGCCGTCACGGTGATCGTTCCGCCGGAGCTGACGTTGATCGGCGCGTTGGGCGACACCACGGCTCCGGCGGGTGCGGAGACGACGTTGACCGTCAGCGTCACGTCGTCGCCGTCGGGGTCGTCGATCTGAATATGGGTGAACGCGATGTCCGAGCCGTTGGCGCAGGCATCGAGGTCGGCGTTGAGCACCGTCAAGGTCGGCGAGTTGTTGCCCGTCGCCACGCCGACCACCGCGCCATCCTGGGGCGTGGTGCACGAGCTCTCGCCCGTGAGCGCGAGCACGCCGCGGATCGGCGTGCCCGTGTCGGAGCCCGTGGTGCAGTTGGACATCGTCTGCAGCGAGGCGTCGAGGGGGTAGGTACAGAGCCTCACCTGGCTGCCCACCGGCAGCATCGGGAAGACCACGTCGTCGGAGATCTGCTTGTTGACCCAGGCGGCCGTGTCGTCGATGTCGGCGAGCACGGCGTGGGTGTAGCTCACCGGCGTGGTGCCGTCGAGCACCCCGGTCACCGTGTGGGGCGGGCCGACGGTGGCGGTGAAGGAGCCAACGGTCGGGCAGCTGGGTGGGATGTCGCCGTCGACGAACAGCAGCAAGCCGAAGTACTGGATGTCAGCACCTCCGTTGGCCGGTCCGGTGGCTGCGCGGACGATGACGCCCGTCTGAAGGTCGGACCCGCCGCCACAGGCGGCCAGGACGAGCGTAACGACGATGGCAAAGGACCGTTTCATTTGGGTCTTCCTCCCGCAGTGCTTCATGTAAGTGTGACACCTACTAAGGAACACACTGTAGGGCGGGGTGCGTGTGGCAGCAAGTTTTTTGCTTGGCGAGGTTGGGCGGTGCCAAGGGGGGCACGACTCGCATCGAGACCCTCGAAAATGGCCTCTGCCAACCTTGGATCGAATAAAGGTTCTTTCTAGGTCGGTGAATGCAGAGCCTGCACTGCGGACTGGTGTTTGATAAATAAAAACCATTATTTAACGAATGGAAGGGGAAAGGGGCTTGCATCGTCCGAGGATACTACTAGATTGCCCCCTGGGCGTTGCCAGCGCCCGCGAAGGAGGCAGTCAGATGCGGCATTCCGCGACCACCAAGCGCTCGTTGGTCAAGCGCTGCCAGGCTTGCAGCCATTCCTTTGCCGAGCGGACGCAGTCGTCGGCTTGTTGCCCGCGGTGTGGCGACACCGCCCTGCGCGTCCTGAGCGAAGAGCCGACTCTGGTCGATGCCTTGCGAAAGGCCCGCGCGCTGCGCGAAGCACGTGCGTAACATCCAGACCCTCGAGCAGCTGACCCGGCTGATGGCCGTGCCAGCGGCCGACCGCGTGTCGATGGCGAGGGTGCTGTCGACCTTCCCGGTACGGATCACGCCCCACCTGCAGCGGCTGATCGAACGAAGCCCCGCCGTCGCGCGGCAGTATCTTCCGGACGTGCGCGAGGTCACCGCCCTCGCTGGCCAGCGGGTCTGTTTCTCGGGCCTGCTGCCGACCGGTGTCGAGGGCGTCGAGCGGATGTACCCCGACCGCTGCATCATCATGCCCCACGGCGGCTGTCCGGCGTTCTGCCGCTTCTGCTTCCGCAAGTTCTACGAGCACGGTCACGGGTCGGCCCTGTCCGACGCGCAGATCGACCAGGCCGTGGCCTTCGTCGCCGCCGAGGCGTCGATCCGGGAGGTGCTGATCACCGGCGGCGAGCCGGTGCAAAGCAAGGCCCGACTGGCGCGCCTGATGGACGGGCTACGCCGGATTGGCCCGCGAGTCGGCACCCTGCGCGTCGCCTGCCGCTCACTGGTCACGGCACCGGACCTGATCGATGACGAGCTGGTGGCGTTGCTCGCGGACCACCAGGATCTGCGCGCCGGACTGCCGGTGGAGGTCGCTTGCCACGCCAACCACCCCGACGAGATCTCGCCCGAGACCGTCGACGCGCTGGCGCGGCTGCGCGAGGCGGGGATCCACGTCTACAATCAGGCCGTGCTGCTGCGCGGCATCAACTGTGACCCCGCCGGCGATACCCTGCTCGAGCTGCTGTCGCGGCTCCGGCGGCACGGTGTGGAGAGCTATTACCTGTTTTTCGCCGGTCCGGTGCTGGGGATGGAGCACCTCCGGCCGACCCTGGCCGAGGCGCTGGCGGTCAAGGGCGCGCTGCGCCGGCGCGCCTCTGGCCGGCTCAACCCCCACCTGATCGTCACCACCCGCCTGGGCAAGGTCGAGCTCGGCGTCGACGGCTGGATCGTCGAGCACGAGCCCGATCACCGGCACGTCTGGATCCGCACCAGCTACACCCTCGAGGGACTGCGTGAGATCTGGGCCGGGTTCGAGCTGCCAGCCGACGCCCGCCTCGACGACCAGGGCTTCGTCGTCATGCGGTACCTGGACGGCCCCGCTACCCCAGCTGCAGACGCGCCCGGGTGAGCAGCAGCCCGCTGTCGGCACGCCGCAGGATGCCGCCGAGCTGACGCGATGCGCTCTCTGCGGCCCCCGTGCCGCAGGACGCTCCAGGGTCGCCTGCGGCGACCGGTCGCGGTGCGTCACAGGCCGCGGGACCGTCGTCGTCGAGGGGCCAGACCGTCGCCTGCAGCCGATCTCCCGGTCGTGCCTCCTGGTGATAGTCGATCGCTACCGCACGCAAGCGTCCGGCCAGGCCCTCGTGGCCGGCGGCGGCGCCGAGCCGGCGTGCGTCATCGAGGTAGTCGAGGTGTCGGGCGTGGTTGACGTGCCCGAGCAGGTCCGCGTCGCTCGGTCGCACGGTCAGCTCGTGGCTGAAGCCGACGGCTGCCTGTGTCGTGTGGGCGTCGGGCTCGAGCGGCAGGGGCATCGGCAGGGCCAGCTCGGGCAGGGGCGCCGACCGCTGCAGCTCGGGCAGGGGCGCCGGGCGCAGCAGCTCGGGCACGGGCGCCGGCCGGCCATCGGGACCGAGGTGCACCGCGGTGATCCGTGCGCAGGCCACCGGGTCGCCCGTCTCGGCCAGCACGACCTGCTGGTGGAAGTCGAGGCTCGTGCGACCGATCCGGCCGACGGCGAAGCTCACGCGCAGCGCCACGGGGTAGCCGACGTCGCGGGCCAGGGCGAGCTTCTGGGCCACCACCACCATCGCGCGGCCGTCGCGAAACAGCTCGTCCAGCTCGTCCGAGGCCGAGAGCGCCTCCCACCGGGCGTGCTCGCAGTAGCGCAGGTAGAGGGCCGGGCGCAGCAACCCGTCAGGATCGATCTCGTACCCGCGGGTGCGGAAGGTGGTCTCGAACGGCATCGCCTGGCTCATCGTCGGCCTCTCAGGGTTGTCAGCGGCGCAGCGGCGGCCGGCCAATGCCGATCCGACGCGTGTTGCCTGGGCTGTGACGAAAGCTGGCAGCGCGCTGCCGGTCGACATGGCGACGACGGTAGCCGCCCAGCCACTGTCGTCGCGCACAGTGCAATCGTTACTCAGCGTTGCGCCAGGCATGGTTTGTGCAAATGACCTAACGAGTCATGCTTCTAGGCTCGGACGCCAAGACAGAGGTCTGCCCGTGAACGCACGAAGCTGGTTCAGGTGTGCGGCCCTTCCCGTGTTGTTGGCGGTTGCCGTTCCCGCGGCGGCCGAGTCCCTGCCCAATCGCGCTCGCCGAGCTCT
>JAUVBO010000246.1 GCA_030591195.1 Pseudomonadota bacterium | reverse complement strand
CCGGTCGAACAACATACCACTCCATCGATCGTCTCGATCCGCCTAACACATGAGCTGCTCCCACGCAAACGGGTGCCGGCGGTGAAAAAGTCAATGGGGGTGCTGTTTAGTAGGCGAAAAAGGACCCGCCGATGAACTCGCGCAGCAAGGATGTCTGGGGGATCGACTCGTCGAACATCGGCACGAAGAGCTTGATGAACTGCGACAGCCGGAAGGCATCGACGTAGGAGGGGTGGTCCGGCGGGACCTCGAGGAGGAAGCGCTCGGCCGACAGCCGCAGCACCGCGTGCTCGTAGGGCAGCGCCGAGTTGAACATCTCGTCGGCCTCTTCCTGGTAGGGGAAGATGTTGCGCATCTCGCCGCGCCGGACGCTCGGCCAGTTCTCGATCGTCTGGGTCGCCGAGTAGCCGCGGAAGCAGCGGTCGCGGACGATGCGACGGAGGAAGCGGGTGTCCGAGGTGAAGATCCGGTTGTGGTCGTCGACGCAGACCTGGGTCAGGGCGTTGATGTAGATCTTGAACTTCTGTCGCTCGGGGATCGCCGCGGTGAGGCGAGGGTTGAGCCCGTGGATCCCCTCGACCACCAGCACCTGACCCTGCTCGAGGCGCAGGGGGATCCAGCGGTCCTTCGACCGGCGCTCGCCCAACGTGAAGTCGAACCGCGGGGTGAGCACCTCCTCGCCGCGCAGCAGGGCGGCGAGCACCTCGTTGAACAGGCCGAGATCGATCGCCTCGATCGCCTCGTAGTCGTACTTGCCGTGCTCGTCGAGCGGGGTGTCGACCCGGTTGACGTAGAAGTTGTCGGTGGACAGCGCCACCGGGCGCACGCCGTTGACCTGCAGCTGCAGGCTCAGCCGCTTGGAGAAGGTGGTCTTGCCCGACGACGAGGGGCCGGCGATCAGCACCAGCCTGATCGGCTCGGTCTCTCGCGAGCGGCAGATCGCGTCGGCGATCTGGGCGATCTTCTTCTCGTGCAGGCCCTCGGCGATGCGGATCAGCTCGCCCGCCTCGCCGGCGATGGTCAGCGCGTTGAGCTGGCCCACCGTCTCGACGCCGAGGAGGCGCAGCCACTCGGCGGTCTCGCGGTAGGTCTGGACCAGCCGCGGCGAGTTGACGAAGGGCCGGACCTCTCGGGGCGCACCACGGTGCGGGAAGCGGATGATCACGCCGTTGGGCTGGCTTTGGTCCGAGTCGTCGAAGGTCAGCTGCCAGGTGGCGATCAGCCCCGTCGAGGGCGCCACCGGGTAGTGGTGAATCTCGCAGATCCCGCCGAACAGATCGAGCAGCACCTCCCGGTCCCACCAGGTGCGCAGCAGGCTGAGCCGGCTGACCGCCTCGCGTTCGGCGAAGAGCGTCCGCGCCTCCTCGAGCGAGACGGTCTCGGCGCGCAGCGGGATGTCGTCCGCCACCAGCTCGCGCATCCGCTCCTCGAGCGACTGCATCATCTCGGCCGAGAAGGGCTCCTCGGTGTCGATGCTGTGGAAGTAGCCGTTCTGCTGGGCCTGGCCGATGGCGACGTCCACCGGGCCGAAGAGCTGCCGCACCGCCTCGAGCAGGATCAGCGAGGCGGTGCGACGATAGACCGCCACCCCCTCGCGCATCCGGTAGTCCACCGCCTTGACCACGGTGTTGGCCCGCAGCGGCGTCCAGAGGTCGACGCAGCGGTTGTGGACGATGGCCGCCAGCGGTGGCTGCTCCCGGCCGGTGTCGTGCTCCGCGAACACGTCGCCCACGGCCGTGCCGTGGGGTACGCGGATCGTCTTGCCCTCCAGGCGAATCTCCACCGAATCGGCGAGGCTCGGGAGGTTGCTGGCGTCGTTCTTGTCTGCTGTGTTTTCCATCACCCGGCCTATTTTTCACATTCGCGGCGACACCTCAAGCGCCGTCGGTCTTGTGTTCGCCTCGGCTGATTCACTATGCTGCCGAGATGGCGAAACCACCTTTGATTTACAACCTGTTTCCGCGCCTCGTCGGTCACCTCGACGAGTGGCTTGCACACACCGCGCGAGCGGCGGCGCTCGGCTTCGACTGGGTCTTCATCAACCCGGTGCAGTACTCCGGCTTCTCGGGAAGCCTGTATGCGATCAAGGACTTCTACCGGCTCAACCCGTTGTTCATCCCTCCCGAAACCGACGACGCGATGGAGGCCCTCGGGCGCACCGTCGAGGCGATCCACGGTCAGGGGCTGAAGGTGATGATGGACCTGGTGGTCAATCACACCTCCAAGGACTGCCCGCTGATCAAGGCCCACCCGGCCTGGTACCGTCGCGACCGGGACGGCTACGTGGTCAGCCCATCGGCCATCGACCCCGCCGACGCGCGCAAGGTCACCGTCTGGGGAGACCTCGCCGAGGTGGACAACGCCAAGTCGTCCGAGCGCCAGAGCCTCTGGGCCTACTGGACGGCGATGGTCCAGTACTACCTCGAGCTCGGCTTCGACGGTTTTCGCTGCGACGCCGCCTACAAGGTCCCGAGCGCGCTGTGGGAGCAGTTGATCAACGCCGTGCGCCTGCGCAAGCCCGACGCCCTGTTCCTCGCCGAGACCCTCGGATGTCGGCTCGCCGAGGCTCGCACCCTGCGTGACTGCGGCTTCGACTACCTCTGCAACAGCTCGAAGTGGTGGTGCTTCGACCAGGCCTGGGCCATCGACCAGCACGCCGAGTTCGGCGCCGTGGCGCCCTCGGTGGGCTTTCCCGAGTCCCACGACACCGAGCGCTTGATGTCCGACACCGGTGGGCTGGTGGCGGTGCAGAAGCAGCGCTATTCCTTCGCCGCGGCCTTCTCCGAGGGGTTGCTGATGCCCGTCGGCTACGAGTTCGGCTTTCGCCGCAAGCTCGACGTGGGCAGCACCCGGCCGGAGGACTGGGAGGATACGGAGCACGACCTCGGGCCGTTCATCTCGGCCGTCAACCGGCTGAAGGTCGACCACCCGCTGTTGAGCTGCGAGGGGCACTGGGAGGCGCTGACCCCCTTCGACCGGTCCACCATCGTGCTGTGCAAGCGCGAGGCGATCGGCTCGGAGGCTCCCGCGGCAGTGCTGCTGGTCAACAAGGACTGGCACCAGCCCCGGACGCTCGAGCCGTCAGACCTCGCGGCCTGCAGGGCGGCCGGCGAGGCACCATCGATGGTTCGTGTTTGCCGCCCGGCGGCCAAACCGATCAAGCTCCCAGACCGTCCCTTCAGCCTCGATCCGGCCGAGGTCGTTTACATCCTGCCGTAATTTCAGCTGTCTTTCCTTCCCGGCCGAATTGTCCTAGGTGTCTGGTATTGTGCGACACCCAGCCGGACGGAAACCGGGCCTTCGCCCGGTTTACGAACGCCGAGACAGGAGCGGTAGATGTCCTTGAAGATCACTCGCGTCGAGGAGTCCAAGCGCAGGCAGCGCCCGAGCGCCGACAGCGCGCTCGGCTTCGGCCAGTACTTCACCGACCACATGTACCTGTGCAACTACTCGCCGGACCAGGGTTGGCACGACGCTCGGATCGAGCCCTACGCGCCGCTGTCTCTCGATCCGGCGTGCATGGCGCTGCACTACGCGCAGGAAATCTTCGAGGGGCTGAAGGCCTACCGTGGCGTCGATGGCGGGATCCGGCTCTTCCGCTTCACCGAGAACATCCGGCGGCTGCAGCGCTCGGCGCATCGGATGTGCATGCCGACCTTCGACCAGGATCAGGTCGCCGACGCGCTCAAGCAGCTGGTGCTGCTCGACCGCGACTGGATCCCGAAGACCGAGGGCTGCGCGCTCTATATCCGGCCGACGATCATCGCCACCGACCCGTTCCTCGGTGTTCGCCCGTCGCAGACCTACCTGATGTACCTGATCCTCAGCCCGGTCGGCGCCTACTACCCTGAGGGCTTCAACCCGGTGCGGATCATGGTCTGCGAGAACTACGTCCGCGCGGCCCAGGGTGGCGTGGGCGAGGCGAAGACCGGCGGCAACTATGGCGCGAGCCTGCTGGCCCAGATGGAGGCGAAGCGGGAAGGCTTCACCCAGGTCCTCTGGCTCGACGCCAAGGAGCGTCGCTACGTCGAGGAAGTGGGCACGATGAACATCTTCTTCGTCATCGGTGACGAGGTGATCACCTCCCCGCTGACCGGCACCATCCTGCCCGGCGTGACCCGCGACTCGGTGATCCAGATCCTCACCGAGTGGGGCCAGCAGGTCACCGAGCGCCGGCTGAGCATCGACGAGATGGTGGCGGCGTGCAAGGACGGCAGCCTCAAGGAGGTCTTCGGTAGCGGCACCGCGGCGGTGATCTCCCCCGTGGGGCAGTTCAGCTACAAGGGCGAGACCCTCACCGTCGGCGATGGCCTCACCGGCGCCCTGTCACAGCGGCTCTACGACGAGATCGTCGACCTGCAGTACGGCAAGCGTGAGGACACCCACGGCTGGGTCGAGCGCATCGACCTGTAACCACCGATCAACCGCCCACCCTTTGCCTGGAAGTCCGATGAAGACGACCGCTGTCTGTTCCTGGGGCTTGGCTGCCGCGATGCTCGCCGCGCCGCTGATGGGCAGCGCCGGCTGCGCCGGCATCGGCACCCCCAAAGTGATCTACCTCGCCCGTCATGGTCAGACCGAGTGGAACCGGGTCTCGCGGCTGCAGGGCGATCCAGATCTCGACGCCGTTGGCTACCTCAACCGCGTCTCGCTCTGGATGTTGCTGCGTGATCAGCCGCTGGTGGCGATCTACACCAGCGCCGCGCGGCGGACCCAGCGCACCGCCGCGCTGATCGCCCGCCACAAGCAGCTCAAGATTCAACCCTGGCCAGCGATCAACGAGATCCAGCCCGGTGTGCTCGAGGGGATCTGCTACGCGTTGCTCAACCCCGAGCGGGCGGCGAAGAGCCCCGAGTCCCGTCAGTGCGTCGTCGCCGCCCGGGGCTCGCGGCCGCAGGTGATCCTGCCCGCCCTGCGCAAGCTCACCGCCAAGTCCTTCGGTAGCCACTCGTTGACCACCAGGGTGCCCCAGGGTGAGAGCTACCAGGACCTGCTCGATCGCACCGCGCCGTTCATCGACCACCTGCGCCGGCGACACGTCGACGGCAAGGTGCTGATCGTCGCCCACGGGGTGATCAACCGCATCCTGCTCCACCGCCTGCTCGGCTGGTCGATCGAGCAGGTACGCAAGCTGCGGCAAGAAAACGACCAAGTCTACCGCATCGAGGGCGCTGGCACGGCGAGCCCCCACGTCGCGCTCTACACGCCCGGTGTCGGCTGGAAGCGTTGCTCAGCACCCCGGCCAGGTGACAAGCGGCTCGACTGTGCGCCCGAGCCCACCGTCACCTCCGCCGAGGCGATGCTCTCCGCGACCCCGGCGGCCGCGCCTGCGCCGACCGCGCCTGCGCCGACCGCGCCGTCGCCGACCGCGCCGTCGCCGACCGCGCCGGGGTTCGGCCCCGCGGCCGAGCCCGAGCCGGCGACGCCTTCGCAGCCGACGCCATAGTTGGGGGCGCTTCGCAAGCGCCCCCTCGCCGGGAAAAACGTCGTTTTCCCGGCTTCACCCCCACAACGGTCGCGCGTTCGCGCTCCGCCGACGCCATAGTTGCGGGAGCTTCGCAAGCTCACCATCGCTCTCGTTTCTCGTCGATGCGGTCCAGGAGGCGAACGGCGTCGGAGCTCGCGGTAGCCGCGCGCAAGCACGAGCGCGCCGGGGGGACCAACGGCTGCCCCGAACCGCGG
>JAUVBO010000225.1 GCA_030591195.1 Pseudomonadota bacterium | reverse complement strand
GGGGCGGCCCGGTCAGGCCTCCGGTGCCGACGACTCCCGCGCCGCTGCCGCTGGGCGTGGCCGGCACCGTGGGGTCCCGCCCCTCGGTCTGCCCATCGGGTATCGGGGTCGGCGCCCTGCCGGCGCCTGGCAGGGGTGAGAGCCCCGACCGGGCGCGGGCGGTACGATCCGAGGTGCCCCCCGGTCGGCTGAGCTCGGCGGCGATCCGCAGCGGGACCTCGATGCTCGGTTTTCCGGTGAGAATCGGGTCGACGACCTCGATGCCGAGGGCATCCGCGTAGGCCAACGCCACCTCGCGGGTCGAGGCCGGCCGGTCGGCAGGGTCCTTGGCCAGGCAGAGCTGGGCCACCTCGGCGATGTCAGCCGGCAGTTCGGGATCGCCCGAGATCAGCGGGGGCGGTGGGTCGTGCAGGTGCATGCAGAGCAGCTCGGGGGCAGTGTCGGCCCAGAACGGCGGCTCGCCGGTCAGCAGCAGGTAGATCATCACGCCGAGGGCGTAGATGTCGGTGTGGGGGCCGATCTGGTCCGCCTTGCCGGCGGCCTGCTCGGGAGACATGAACACCGGCGTGCCGACCACCATCCCCGTGGTGGTGCGCCACTGGTTGTCGCCGCCGCCCGCGAGGATCTTGGCGATGCCGAAGTCGAGCAGCTTGATCGTCAGCGGGGCCCGGCGCTGGATGTGGATGTTCTCCAGCTTGAGGTCGCGGTGAACGACGCCGTGGTTGTGAGCCGCCTGCAGCGCCGAGCTGATCTGCTGGATGATCGGCCAGGCGTCGGCCGCGGGGAGCATGCCCTTGTCGGCGAGCAGCTCGGCCAGGTCGCCGCCCTTGAGCAGCTCCATCACGTAGTACAGCTGGCCGTCGTCGGTGCGGCCGAAGTCGAAGATCTGGATCACGTTTGGATGATCCAGCCGGGCGAGGACCCGGGCCTCGGCGACGAAGCGCTCGGAGAAGCCGGGCTGGGTCGTCAGCGACGGGAAGAGCACCTTGACGGCCGCTTGACGGCCGATCTCGGGGTGCTCGGCGAGAAAGACCGAGCCCATCCCGCCCCTGGCGATCAGCCTCGATATCCGGTAGTTGCCGAGCTGCCGGCCGATCAGCGGATCGTCTGCTTCGTTGTCGCTGCCCGAGCTCAATCCGAGCCTCTCCCCCGGGACGTCAAGCCGCCTGTCTCCCTCGACCGTCTCCGCCCCTTCTGAGGATTCTACGATGCCCAGCGGACCTTTTACACGAATGTTTGTTGTTGGTCCTTGGGGAGAGGTTCAGCAAGACTGCGACAAATGTCGCGATTTCGTGTGCTTTGATGTGATGGTGCTGTCCTGCGTTTCCAGTATCATTCGGTGATGCGTTATCTGCTGATCGCGCTGTTGCTCGTGGGGCTCTGGGGATGTGGCGAGGAGCAGATCCCGCCCGAGGACCGGCCAGGGGGCGCGACCTGCGAGGCCGACGCTCAGTGCGCCTCGAAGGTCTGCATCGGCGGCGGCCGCTGTCCCGATGGCGCCGAGTACCGCGCCTTCTGCGCCGGCGAGCGGTGCGAAGCTGGCGACTGCGCCATCGGCGACAAGTGCATCACGCTGGTCCGCGAGGGCGGCGAGCGGCTGAAGGTCAAGGTCTGCATCACCACCACCCGCTGCAACTGAGCAGCGTCCGCTCAGTCACCGAGGGCCCGGCGCACCTCGGGGGGCAGCGACTCGTCGGGCAGGTGTAGGCCGTCGACGAGCGCCGCGAGCCGCCGCCGCTCGGCCTCGGTGACCACCCCATCGGCGATCACCTCGCCCCAGGTGGCCGCGACGAAGGCCATCACGACCTCGATCACCTGGGCCGGGGCCAGCTGGTGCTGTGCGGCGAAGGTGCGCAGCTCGACACGTTCGCTCGGCTCGATGTAGTCGTCGGCGAAGATCCGTTCCAGGAGCACCAAGAGCTCGCTTTGCGACCTGTTCATCTCTGCTCCCCCGATCAGCGGCGGTCGATGTTCGTCCATCGTCCAGGGACACATCCTGCAGCTTAAGCCAATTCGACACCCAGCGGCTCGCCAACAGCGGTTTCGCTCATTTCCCGGCGCTAGCCGAGGTTGCGCTCGAGTAGCAGGGGTGCCCGGCCGGCGGCTTGGCAGGCACGGCGCGACCTCCGGACCAGATCACGGGCGTACGCCGCCAGATGTGCCTCAGCAGATCGCACCTGCCGAGCGACAGCAGCGAGAGATCTTCACCCAGGTGATCGCCAAGGCTGGTGGCAGCGAGCAAGCGCTGGCGCGAGACGGCGAGGTGGGTCACGGGGCCGTGGAGCGTGAAATCGAGCAGGCGCTTGCCGCTGTTCAGGTCCCAGATGCCAACGAGGCCGTTGGCGTAGCCGACGATCGCCGTGTTAGCGGGGCCGTGTAGCAGCCGCACCGGCGCGCTCGAAGGGGTCGCCTCGAGGAACAACCCCTCGCGTCCCTCCAGCGACCGGCGCTCGACGCTGCCCTCCCGAAAGCCGAGCAACAGCCAGCGGTGGTCGGCCGTCAGCGCGCGGACGCCGGCAGGTGCCGGGACCCGCTTCTGTCGCGAACCATCGGCGTCGAGCCAGACGACACCGTTCTGGTCGGTCACCAGCAGGCCGTCGGAGCTCGTTCGGCCGAGAGCGGTCGCGCCCTCCTTGACGATCATTCGCGGGGCACTCCCGGGCGTTACCAACAGCGCTGCGCCGGTGGAGGTCAGGGCCAGGCAGCCACTCGAGGTGGCCAGCAGGTCACGCAGTTGGCCGCTCAGGGCATGGTCAAGCAGGCGCTGGTCGCGTCGGCGATCCCACAGCTGCAGCCGCCCGCCCCGGTGCAGGCAGAGCCTGGCCGACGGCTGATGGTCGCTGGCGAGCGTGACCTCGCCGGTCATCGCAGCGACCCAGCGTCGCCCAGCAGGCGGCGCTGCGGTACTGTCCCGACCAGGGATCGACCAGCCAACCTGGGAGTAGACCCGGGGAGGGTCCGTGAGCATCAGCGGCGCACGCCACGCGGCCAGACCGCTGTCGGTATGCCAGAGCCGAACCGTCCCGTCATCGCCACCGGTGGCGATCAAGCGCCCATCAGGGCTGAAGGCCACGCCGCCGACGTCGCCTGCGTGGGCGGTGAGCGTTCGCTGGAGCACGCCGCGACGGTCCCAGATCTTGACGGTGCCGTCTCCCAGACCGGCGGCGATCAGCTCCCCCGACGGCTGGAAGGCAAGCTGCGCACAGCGGGCTGGAAGCTCTATCGTCTTCTGTGGCGTCACGCCGGGACCTCGCGCTGGCCACAGCCGCACCGTCTTGTCCCAGGCGCACGAGGCGAGCAGCTCGCCGCGGGGGTCGAAGGCCAGGCCCTTGACGCCACCCTGGTGCTTCAACACCCGCGGCGTGGGGGAGAACCGGTCGCCGCCGCGCCGGCGCCAGAGCCGGATCACCCCGAGGAGGTCGCCGGATGCGATCAGCGCTCCATCGGGGCTGAAGGCGAGCGCATAGATCGTCGCGCGGTGACCGCGTAGCACTGCCGCCTGGGTCAGCGTCCCGGGGCCGGCGCCGGGCTTGACGCGCCAGTAGCGGACGGTCTTATCGAGGCTCCCGGTGGCTAGGCCCAGCGTCCCGGCAGAGGTCGTGGGCGAGAAGGCCACCGAGTAGAGCACGTTCTCGTGCTCGATCCGCCAACCCACGCGACGGCCGCTGGAGATGTCCCACAGGCGCAGCTTCAGCCCGAGGCTCGCCGTGGCTAGCAACTTGCCATCCGGGCTGAATGCGACCTGGTTGACCCCGTCATCGTCGTGGGGCAATGGCAACCCACGGGGAGCGCCGCGTCGCACGTCCCAGATCCGGACGGTCTTGTCCATCCCAGCCGAGGCGATCAGCCTGCCGTTGGGTCTGAACGCGACGTGGTTGACATTGCCCTGGTGTCCGCCGGGTGAGCGCTTTGAACGACGCCGTCCCAGGCGCCAGAGACGCACGGTCTTGTCGAGGGATGCCGTGAGTACTGACTGATCATCGGGGCCGACACGCAGCGCGTAGACTGCGTCGCCGTGACCATCGAGGCGCTGCACCAGCTTGCCGGTGTCGCGGTTGTAGACCCGAGCCGTGCTGTCGCGGAACCCGGCCACGATGCGCTGACCGTCAGAGCTGAAAGAGACGGCAAACGCCGGCTGCTTCTTCGGCGTAGCGATGACACGCGCAGTACGACCGTCCTTGACGCTCCACAGGCGCACGCTGCCATCGAAGCTCGCAGATGCGACGGTCGCGCCATCGGTGCTGAACGCCAGATCCATCACCAGGGCCTGGTGGCCGGACCAGGTCGCGCGCGCGGCGCCGCTCTGTGCGTCCCAGAGCCGGACGATCCCGTCCCGCCCGCCGGTGGCGATCAGCCGGCCATCCGGGCTGTAGGCGAGGGGGATCAAGGCGGCGGGGTGCTTGATCTGGCGGAGCTCGCGGCTGCGCTGCAGGTCCCAGATTCGCAGGGTGCGGTCGCGGCTGGCGCTGGCCAGACGCTGACCGTCGGGGCTGAAGCCGACCCGGAACACGGCATCGGAGTGGCCACGCAGCCGCTTGACCGGCGCCTTGTCCGTCGCAAGACCCCAGATCCTGATCTCGCCGCTCCAGGCCCCCGACGCGAGGCTCCTGCCGTCCGGAGCGAAGGCCACCGACAGCACCTGATCACCGTGTCCGCGCAACACCCGCTCGAGTTGCCCCGAGCGGGCATCGAGCAGGAAGATCGAGTGGTTTTGGCAAGCGATGGCGACCCGACGCCCATCGGGGCTGAAGGCCACGCCGTAGCCGATGGTGTCGAGGGCTCGTTTCCAGGTCAGGTCTTGCCGAGCGGTCTGCCAGTACAGCAGCCGAGCCGGTGCTGAGTCGAAGCCTTCGAGCGCTCCACGTAGCCGCGCTCGTGCCTCGAGCGGATCACCGCGCGCCAGCGCCGCCCGGGCCGCTTCGAGCTCGGAGGCTGCCCCGCGCCGCTCGGCCCGCAGGCGGTGCTGCTCGGCGGTACGCTGCTGGGCGCGAAAGGCGATCGCAGCCACGGTCGTCCCCGCCGCGGCCGCAGCCAGCACGGTGAAGGCGGCCGCCAGACGAACGCGTCGGCGCCGACGCGACCGCCGCTGCCGTGCCTCGCCGGCGGCGAGGAACCGCCGGGCCAGGGGCGGCAGCTGGCCGCCCGCGCGGCCCGCCTTGACCTGGGCCTCGAGCAGCTCGCCGCCACGCCAGAGGGCTCCCGGCTCCCGGTCACGACGTTCCCAGCGCTCGGCAGCCTGGCCGAGCTCGGCGAGGAACGCTCGGTCCTCGCGGCTCTCCTCGACCCACCGAGCTAGCCGCCCCCAGGACGAGATCAGCGACTCGTGGGCCAGCTCGAGGCTGGCCTCGGTGCGCTCGTCGCCCTTGTGGATCGTCAACAGCCGCGCGGCGGCGAAGCGCCCCACGACCTCCCGGGCCGCGTCGCCGAGCTCGGCGACGAGCGCCTCCTGTGGCAGGGCCCGTCGCATGCCCTCGGTGGTGACCAGGCGCAGCAGGATCTCCCGCGCCAGCGTGGTCTGGGGCGCTGACAGCCCGCGAAGAACGCCGTCGGCGTGGCGTGCGAGGGCACCCGGGACGCCGCCGAGCTGCTGGTACGCCTCGCGCGTCAGCACCCGCCGCTCGCGATCGCGCTGTTCCCAGAGCAGCTGCGCGGCGGCCTGGAGCAGCGGCAGGCAGGCCGCCTCGCCACGCACGCTGCTCACCATTTCGGCGGCCTGTCCCTCGTCCTCGAAGCGATAGCCGAGGGTCTCGATCGGCCGGACGACGATCTCGGTTAGCCCAGCCTCGTCGGGTGGACCGATGACGGCGAGCCGGTTGAGCGCGTGGCGAGCAGTGGAGCTCCCCGCCAGCCGCCCGAGGAAGTCGTCGCGAAGGGT
>JAUVBO010000835.1 GCA_030591195.1 Pseudomonadota bacterium | reverse complement strand
GACTCCTTGGCAGCGGCGATCGCCCCGCGGATCCGCTCGGCGGCGCTCATCGCCGAGTCGGCTGCGCCGAGCTGGATCACCGCGGCGGCGAAGGACGCCTCGGGGGTGTCGACGGGCAGCTCGCCGAGCAGGGGGTCGCCGCCCGGTGGTGCGGTCTGGCAGAGGTACTTGATCGCCGCCTCGCGCACGGCCGGAGCCGTGTGGGTCAGCGATGGGATCGCGGCGCGGCGATGGGCCCGGTCGCCGCGCTCGGTCAGCAACTCGAGCGCCTCGCAGCGGACGCTGGCGTCGGCGTGGGCGAGGGGCTTGCTCAGGTCGGGGAGGGGGGTGACGTCGCGGACCAGATAGAGCGCGAAGCCCACCTCGCGGGCGTCGTCGCTGTCGAGGGCGCCGCGGATCGTCTCCTGGGCGGCCGCATCGACCATCCGGTAGGTCAGGTTGCTGAGGTCGATGTCGAGGCTGCGGCTGGCGAGGGTCTCGCGGAAGGCGTTGACGTAGGCCTTCCGCGCCCGGAGCAGCACCGTGAGCCACAGCACGACGACGACCCCTACCAGGATGCTGATGAAGTGGATCCGCCCGGTGGTGGCCACGCCGGCGCCGGCGAGGGCGAGCCAGAGCAGGCCGGTCAGACCCGTGGCGAACCGGTCGACGACGGTGTCGACGAATGCCTTGCCCTTCTCCTTGATCCGAGGGGGCACGGGCAGCCACATCAGCTCCATCGAAGCCTTGTCGATGGCGAAGCGCAGCCCACCCTCGGCGACCTTGGCGCCGCTGGCGGCGGTCAGGGCCGTCATCGGCAGCAAGGGTGAGAAGAGGATCCCGGCCGAGCCAGCGAGCAGGCTCACCGGAAGCAGCAGCAGGCCGACGCCGATGCCGAAGCGCCGCAGCAACCAGCCAGTGACGAAGGTCTGCAGCAGGAACGAGGCGATCGAGAGGTAGCCGTAGAGCGCGCCGAAGAAGCCCGCCATCTCGTCGGTGCGGCCGGCGAAGTGGGCCTTGGTGATCGCCTTGAACTGCCAGTCGAGCAAGGTCGTCGCCAGCACCGACAGCAGCAGCGCGGTGCCGATCAACCGGACGTATGGATTGTCGCGGACCACCGCGAAGCCGCCGCCCTTGGTCGCTGCCTCGTCCTCCTTCTTGCGGCGAGCCTTTTTCCTTGGTGCTTCGCGGCGGCGGAGCGGCCAGACGACATTGGCCAGCACCGCGCCGACCAGCAGCATGCCGGCGGCGACCAGCAGCAGGCCGCGGGTGCCGATGGTCGCGGCCAGGGAGCGGGAGAGGAAGCCCCCCGTGATGCCGCCGAGGATCGCGCCGGCTCCGACGACGCCGAAGAGGCGCTTGGCCTCCCGGGCGTCGAACAGGTCGTTGGCCAGCAGCCAGAACTGCATCACGGTGAAGACGCCGAAGATGCTCGACCAGATGTAGAGCACCCAGGGCACCCAGACCGCCGGGGTCGCCTGGCCGAGCAGCAGCCAGATGCCGGCCAGGCTGCCGGCGACGATGACGTTGGTCCCCGCGATCAGCAGGTTGCGCGGCACGCCCGCGGAAGCCCGCAGGTAGACTGAGACGACCATCCCCGTGAGGAAGGCCAGCCCGATGGCGATGAAGCTCAGCTGGGTAATGCCGAACTTGGCCAGAAACACCGCGTCGCGCACTGACTTGACCACGGTGTAGGAGCCCACGACCATCAGGATGATCAGGAACGCGAGTGCGGTGCGGGCGAGCTCGCCGCGGCGAATGTCGATCACCTTGTTCACGGTTTGACGGTGCATGATGCCGGATCCCCGAGGAGGCGTCCACGTTGATTTCCGTGGCAAAACACCACGATTCAACGCTCCTCGTCGTCACCGGGCGGTAGGCGCAGGATCCGGCGACCGGCGATGATCGTGACCACCAGCGCGACGGCGAGGATCGCCACGGAGACGATGAAGGTGGGGCTGGTCGGCCGCAGCGCGGCGTCACCCACCATCGGGTAGAGCACCGCACCGGGGACAATGCCGACCAGGGTGCCGAGGGCGAAGGACGCGGGGCGGACGCCCGCCAGCCCGGCGGCGTAGCTGGTCAGCGTGTAGTGCGCCACCGGGCAGATCCGCAGCACGGCGACGGTCACTCCGCCCCGTCGCTCGGCGAGCAGCGCGACGATCCTCCGGGCCCGCGGCCGTCGAGCGAGCAGGCCTGCGACCCAGTCCTGCCCGGCGCCGCGGGCGAGGGCGAAGCAGATCAGCGCCGCGGTCAGGTCGGCACCCACCGACAGCGCGCCACCGAGCCACGGTCCGAAGAGCGCCCCGCCGGCGAGCAGCCCCCACATCCGCGGCATCCAGAGCAGCTCGCTGGCCACGACCGCGAGCACGTAGGCGCCCATGGCCCACGAGCCGGACCGCTCGACCAGGGCGCGGATCGTCTCGGGTCGAACCCAGCCGTTGACCAGCGCGATCAGGCAGCAGACGCCGCAGGCGGTGACGAGCGCCGCGAGGGCGATCAGGCGAGCAGGGGGGCGGTTGGAGCCGGGCACTTCATCCTGACTAGGGTCTGCCGATGCCTTGGTAGAAGAAGCCGAGCTCGCGGACCACGCCGGGGTCCCACTGGTTACGGCCGTCGAACAACACCGGGGTGCGCATCAGCTGCTTGAGCCGCTTGAAGTCGGGGCGCCGGTAGGCCGGCCACTCGGTCACCAGCAGCAGCGCGTCGGCGCCCTCGACGGCGTCGTAGTTGTGATCGTGATAGATCACCTGATCGGAAGCCGGCAGGTCCCGGATGAAGGTCTCGCGGGCCACCGGATCGTGCAGGTGTAGGGTGGCTCCAGCATCGAGCAGCCGGCGGGCGATCGAGAGCGCCGGTGCCTCGCGTACGTCGTCGGTGTGGGGCTTGAACGCCAGGCCCCACAGGGCGAGGACCAGGTCCTTGGGTTGCCGATCCTTGAAGTGATCGAGCACCCGCTCGGCGAGCAGGTTCTTCTGTCGCTCGTTGACCGCCTCCACGGCTTCGAGGATCGATAGCTGCAGCCGATGTTCGTGGGCGGTGGAGATGATCGCCTTGACGTCCTTCGGGAAG
>JAUVBO010000658.1 GCA_030591195.1 Pseudomonadota bacterium | reverse complement strand
CGCGGCCGTGATCGCCAGCGCGAGCCGCGCCCGCTGTTGGACCAGCCGCTCAGCCGCCATGACCCTTGACCAGCTCTTCTACTGACCGAACCACCCGACCGAAGCAGTCGGTGGACACCCTTCCCAGCTGCTCGGCCTCGTCGTAGAAGCCGGAGATCGGCACCGGGATGATCGGCAGCAAGGGGCCGATCCAGAGCAACCGCGAGTGGTCCCGGCTACGTGCGACGAAGCGCCGTCGATACCGCTCGCCACGCCCCGACAGCGTCACCTCCACCGACAGATCGGCGATCGCCACCACCGTCACCCGGCTGTAGCCAACGATGTAGATCCCGGAGGTCCACCAGTACTTCTCGTAGCCCAGGTCAAACTGGTTGACGTAGGCGTCGACGACCACCGTCGGCACCCGACCCTCGCGTGCATTGGCTGGCGCGAACCCGGCCCTGGAGAACTCGGCTCGCAACCCCTCGGCGATGTAGCTCGCGATCGGCTTGCGGTACTTATCGGGGTGCTCGGCGCGCTTGTAGAGCGTGAAGTCGTCCGGGGCGTTCCAGATGTTGACCTTGACCCGGTGCCGCGCGGCACCAGCCATCGGCTGGCTACGAGGATGGTACGGCTCGAAGCGGCTGAAGTTGGCACAGCCCCCGATGGTCGAGGTCAACAGCACTGCCAGCCCGAGGGTTGCTATTTTGCGGAGGCCGCTCACTACCTCCGATTATCTCTCCGAGGCCCGCATCGGTTCAACGCCTCGATGCGCCGCTCCGGTGATCCACCACCGCCGCTGTGCCCCCTTGCCACGGTCCGAGACGATCTTGAGTCCTCCGAACCAGGGGCCCTTCCACCAAGCTGCTGTTTTTGCGATACTGCGGGGTCTGTCTCGACAACTGAGCTGCAACAGGTAGCGCTCCCGGTCGGCTCATGGTAACCCACGCTCGGGCACCGCTATTCCATTTTTGCCAGGCTGTAACATCGACATGAGTGATACCGACAAGAAATCCGCCATCGGCTACATCCGGATGAGCAAGGACGAGCTGGAGAACGAGCCCAGCCTCTCGATCGAGGCCCAGGAACACGCGATCCGCGACTACTGCGCCTCGAATGCCCTCGATCTGGTGGAGCTCGCCATCGACGTCGGCGTGCGCGCCAGCCAGGAACTGGAGAGCCGCAAGGGCGGCCGGAAGGTGATCTCGCTCGCCCACGACGGCGCCGTCGACGCCGTGGTCGCCCTCAGCATCGATCGACTGTTCCACAACGCCACGGTGGCACACAAGTACGTCGCCGACTGGCGCGAAAAGGGTTCTGGGTTGCACCTGCTGCGGATGGCCGGCAAGCCGGTGGACAGCAGCGGGGACACCGGGCAAGCGATGATCGACACCCTCGATGGCGCGGCCGAGATCGAGCGCCATCAGCTCAAGGAGAACGAGGTCGCGAGCGCGATCCAGGCCACCTTGATCCCCGACAACAGCTTGATCGAGCTCGGTGGAATCGACCTCGCTGGCGTCATCCGGCCCGCCACCTATTGCTGGGGCGACTGGTGGAACCACTACGAGCTGGCCGGCGGCAAGACCCTGATCGTCATCGGCGACGTCACCGGACACGGCGTGGCCTCGGCGATCGTCGCCTCGGCCGCTCAATCAGCCGTGACCCTGCTGATGCACGAGCGCAAGGCCGACTTCGACTTGCAGGATCTGTTCCGGGCGATGAACATCGCCATCCGCGCTGCCGCGCGTGGTCGGCTGTTCATGACCTGCTTCGCCTGCATCTACGATCCGTCGACGCGGATCATGAGCTACGCCAACGCCGGCCACAACTTCACCTTCGTCTTCAACATCGACCGCAAGAAGCTCTCGACCCTGGTGGTCCGCGGTCAGCGCCTCGGCGACATGCTGGTGGCCGAGGACGGCAGCGAGCACCTCCAGGAGGAGTACACGGTCAAGGAGACCGAGATCGCGCCGAACACCACCGTCGTCTGGTACAGCGACGGCATCATCGAGTGTGAGAACTGGGAGGGCGACGAGTACGGCGCCCGCCGCTTCCGCCGCATCATCTCCAAGAACGCGCAGCTGCCCGCCGACCAACTGCGGGACCACATGATGAACGACGCGACCCAGTATTTCCGCGATGTCCCACCTCGGGACGACATCAGCCTGGTCATCGGACGGATCCACTAGCCGGACAACGACGGGGCTTGGGCTTTCCCGCGCGCAGATGAGCAAACCACGAGTACCGGTGACCGACGACGAGCGCGGGGTTCGCGCCCTGTGTAGCGACATCCTCGCCCGGAGCGGCTACGAGGTGACCACCGCCGCCTCGGGACAGGCGGCGCTCGAGCTCTGCGCCGCTGCCGAGCCGTTCGACGTGGTGCTGACCGACGTCAACATGCCGAAGATGGACGGCATCGAGCTCTGCCGCCGGCTGCGCGAGCGAGATCCCGATCAGCTGGTGATCCTGATCACCGGCTATCCGTCGATCGAGAGCGCCATCGAGGGAATGAAGCAGGGCGCCCGCGACTACGTGACCAAGCCCTTCACCCCGGACCAGATGCGGCTGGTGGTCTCCCGCGCGCTCGAGGAGCGCAAGCTCCGCGACGACAACGACCGGCTGCGGCGCGACCTGCGCGTCCAGCGCGGCGTCGACACGATCCTTGGCAACTCGCGACGCATGCACGCCCTGCGGGCCACGGCGCGCAAGGTCGCCGCCACCGACACGACGGTGTTGATCCGGGGAGACAGCGGCACCGGCAAGGAGCTGTTCGCGCGAGCGATCCACGTCCACAGCGACCGCGCTGCTCGCCCCTTGGTGGCGATCAACTGCGGATCGTTGGTGGGGACCTTGCTCGAGAGCGAGCTCTTTGGCCACGTCAAGGGCGCCTTCACGGGCGCCCACGCGGCCAAGCTCGGGCTGGCCACCGCCGCCCACCAAGGGACCCTGTTCCTCGACGAGATCGGCGAGCTCGCGATCGAGATGCAGCCGAAGCTGTTGCGCCTGCTCCAAGAGGGCGAGGTCAAGTCCGTGGGCGCCCTCGAGACCCACCGGGTTGACCTGCGCGTCGTGGCGGCGACCAACCGCGACCTGCGGGCCGACGTCGACGCCGGTCGTTTCCGCGAGGACCTCTACTATCGCCTCAACGTGATCTGCCTCGAGATACCGCCGCTGAACGAACGCCCCGAGGATATTCCCCCGCTAGTCGACCGTTTCCTCGCTCAGCTGGCCGAGAAGTCCCAGACGCGCATCAGAGGGATCACCTCCGAGGGCCTGACCCATCTGCAGCAAAGGGCGTGGCCTGGCAATGTTCGCGAGCTACAGAACGTCGTCGAGCGCGCCGTGATCCTCGCCTCTTCGGACGTGATCGACGTCGCCGACCTGACGGGTGATTTGGTGGTCGAAGACCCGTGTCTGGCGAGGGCGCCCACCGGGCCGCGCGTCGCTGCCAGCGCGTCCTACCCCTTCAACAACATGACCCTCGACGACGTCGAACGGCACCACGTCGAATGGGTGATGGCCAAGGTCGGCGGGCAGAAGACCCGCGCCGCCGAGGTGCTCGGCATTAACCGGACCACGCTGTGGAAGAAGCTGCGCCGCTACGAGGCCACGTCGAGCGACGGCGGTGACGCGGCG
>JAUVBO010000730.1 GCA_030591195.1 Pseudomonadota bacterium | reverse complement strand
GCCCCGAGCATCGACACGATCAGGTAATGGCTTCTTGGTTGCTCTTGCGTGCGGTGGCGCATCGACACCTCCCAAGGTGCAGCAGACGAAGGAGACGAAGGAGTTCCAAAGCAACCGGCGTACCAGCGCGAAAGCCCGCGAAAAAGCGGGGGCGTGTCGCCTCAAGTGTGGCGTAACGACAACAGGTGGTGTGACGTTGCCGGGGCGATGCAGGGGCACGGCCGGGAGGGGAGGCTCGTCGGATCAGTGATCGGTGAAACCACGTGATCCCCAGAGGATGCGTGATGGACCGCCCGCATCGCCTGGCGTAAACTGGAAAGTCGAGGCTATGGCTGGCCCGAAGAAGAACCCCGCGGTGGAAATAGAGCGGCTCGAGCAGCGGCTGCAGAGCGATTCGGCTGCGCCCGAGTTCCATCGGCTGGCTGACCTTTACACGCGGGGCGGACACTTTTCCGACGCCGTCGCCGTCTGCAAGCGGGGGCTCAAGCACCACCCCAACTCACCAAGGGGTCACGTGGCCCTCGGCCGGGCGCTCTTTGGGCTCGGCGGCCTCGCCGATGCCTGCGAGGTGCTTCGCCGAGGGCTTAAGCTCGATCGCAACCGGTCAGAGCCCTACCGCTTGCTCGGCGAGATCCTGATGCGGAGGAGCCGCTTCAGCGAGGCGGCGACGCTGCTCGAGGAGGCGCTCGAGAGCGGTGTGGGAGACTCGAAGGTCAAGGGCCTGCACAGCCGCGCACGCGATGCGCTCGAGCACCAGGAGACCCAGGTCGCGGCCGTTCCGGGCGAGCCCCGCGGCATCGGCAACCGGGCGGTGGCGGGCAGCATCGACCGCGCCGACCGCGCCGACCAGGACCAGACGCCGCCGATCGACCCGGCGGGCGAGAGCGAGGTTACCCGCCGGGTCGCGTCGCCGGACCCGGGCCTGGTGGTCACCGACGGCGACGAGAGCAAGACTCGCCCGATCGGCTTCCCCCCCTCGTTCTCGCAGCCGCCGGCGGACAAGACGCCGATCACCGATCCGAAGGCACGTCCGGCCAGGTCGACGCCCGACTGGTCATCGATCGGCAGCAAGTGGGAGGAACAACTCGACGCGGGCCTGGAGGAAGAAGGCCCCTACGCCGATTCGGACCTGCGCGGGCCCTTCATGCGCCGCGGGGGGGCAGGGCTGTCGATCGAGCCGCTGGCCGATCCGCTCGCCGAGGAGATGCCACCGCTGCCTCCCGAGGCGTTGTTGACCCAGGAGGTCGACACCGCGGCCATCGATGGGTCAGAGGAGACGGACGACGGGGCCGAGACGCCGACGCCGCTGGAGGCGATCCTCGATCAGCACTCCACCGAGGTCGTGGTGAGGGCCTTGCCGAGCGTTGCCGAGACTGGACCCGGGGCGGGTGACGGAGACCAGGATGACGACACGCTGACCGAAATGATCCGGCGGGCCGGCGCTCCCCAGCTGCAGGAGGAGCCCTTCGGCGCGACCCTCCCGCCGTTTCCGATGCCACCGGGGGACGTCGACGACGCTCCGCAGGCGTCACCAGAGCCAATGGACAGGGGACTCGACGTTGTCGAGCGAGCCGCCACGGTCGAGCCCGACGAGGCGCCCGACCCGGTGGCGCTGATCGTGCGTGGCGTCCCCCCCGGCCCAGAGGAGGACGAGGCAGACGGGGCAGACGGGGGCGAGGCTGATGAAGATCCCTTCGCTCCGATGGCGCCGGCGGCGCCCGCGGCGCGGCGCGGCGCTCGTGGCTGGTACTGGGCGGTCCTGGTGCTGGTGATGGCGGGCGGTGGTGCCCACTACGGCTGGCAGCACCTGCAGCGTCGCGAGTCGAGTCGTCGGCTGGTGGCCCAGGCTGTCGAGGCGCGTCGTGGCGGCGGTGCTGCTGGCTTGTCCCGGAGCGCGGGCCTGCTCGAGCGCGCGAGGCCGGGGGGAAGCCGGATCCGGGGGGAGGCTGAGTTGCTGTCGGCGCTGGCCTGGCTGGTGCATCGGGACGGCAAGCCCGACCTGCCGGCCCTCGAAGAAGGAGCGAAGTCGTGGGCCGCCGTGGCGGCCAGGGCAGCGGTGGCCATTTCTGCCAACAGGGCGGATCAGGCGCGACGCCTGCTCGTGGGCTTCGAGCCCGAGGGCCGCGCCGACCGGGCGGTTGGTCGGCTGCTGCTTGCCTGGTCCGGCTGGGTCGCGGGCGAGCCGAAGGAGGCACGCGCCCACCTGGAGCAGGCCCTCACCCACGATCCAAGGCTCTCGCTCGCCTGGCTGTTGCGCGGTCACTTGTTGCGCGAGGGCGGCGACCTGACGGCGGCGGCGCGGGCGTATCGGGAGGCGATGCGGCTCGGCCCGGACAACGAGCTCGCCCGCCTGGGGCTGGCGGCGACGTTGATGGCGCAGGCCGTCGAGCCGGTGGGCGCCGTCCGGGCGACCGCCGAGGGCTCGGCTGCGCCGGATGGCTCGGCAGCCGCCGATGGCGCCACCTCGGCCCGTGGGGTGACCGGCGCCGACGCCGGATCGGCACGAGGCCTGACAGCGGGGCTACGCGGTCGAGTCGAGGGCCTGATCCAGGGTGGGCTGGCCGGCGTGGTGGGCAAGGCCTGGTCGCGTATCATCGCGGCCGAGCTCGAGCTGCGGACCTTTGGCAAGGCGAAGGCTGGCAAGGGAATCAGCGACGTGCTCGCCGAGGCGCCGCCCGAGCCAGCGATGGTCTATCACGGGATCGAGGCCCTGCGCTTGAGCTGCGACTTCGACGGGGCTCGCCACAGCTGGGACCGCCTCCGTCGCGTGCGTAGCGACGCGGCGACCTCGGTGCGCTACCTCGAGGCGTTGCTGGCGTTCTCGGAGGGACGCGAGGCCCAGGCTGCCCGTCACCTCGCGGGCGCCGAGGACCCCACGCCGCGAATGTCTCGGCTGAGGGCGCTGGCGCTGCTGCTAGCCGGCGACCGGGCCAAGGCCGCCGAGCTGGTGGATGGGGGCGAGCCCGCGGCCCTCGACCAGGCGGTTCGGGCGCTGAAGGACCCCGCGGTGTCGCTGGTCGCGCTCGAGCAGCGTGCCGCGTCCGAGCCGCTGGCTCGCCTGGCGCTGACGGTGGTCTTGCTCGCCCGCCAGCGTTGGGCCGCGGCCGAGGCCGCCGCGCGGGCCCTGGCGCAGCGGCTGCGATGGCGCGGGCGGGCGCTGACCTACCTCGCTGCGGCTCAGGCTGCCCGGGGCAAGCGTGGTGCGTCGCTCGAGACCTTGCGGCAGGCCCAGCGCGTGTGTCCCGGCTACCTGCCGGCTCGCGAGCGCCTCGGTGGAACCCTGGTCCACCTCGGCGCCTACGAGGAGGGCGTGCGGCTGCTGGCCGGCGCGAAGGCCAAGG
>JAUVBO010000212.1 GCA_030591195.1 Pseudomonadota bacterium | reverse complement strand
GGCCCTCGGCCCGGAGCCCGAAGTACGTGTCGTGGGCGAGGTCGACGGTCGGCTCGTCTGGCCGCAGGTGGGCATAAACGTGGTCACGGACGGTGGTGATCCGCGCCGCCGAGACGTCGTACACCGCGACGCCGTGGCCGTTGCCGAGGGTCAGCGTGTGGTGGCTCCGGTAGGGGGTGATCGGGTCTGCCATGGCGGTCCCCGCGCTGATGACCAGCACCCCGAACATCAGCGGGCTGCGGATCCTGGCCCCGCTCATCGGGCGAGCTCCAGCGCTGCCTCGGCAATCTTGATCGCCTCGGGCTTGCCGCTGCCGTCGCGCACGCCGATGCCGTCCACCAGGCGCAGCCGCGCGCCGGGAGTGGCCTTGGCGAGGGTCAAGACGAAGAGCGTGGCGCGGGCCGGGAGGCGGACGCGCCGGGTGTCAGAGAGCCCCAGAAGCAGATCGCCGCTGGCCTGCGGCAGGTCAGCGTGAAACAGCCGGTTCAGGCGGTCTGTCTGCTCGCTGGCGACCACGCTGGTGACCTGCACCGCGCCGGGGTCGTAGCGAAGCCGGACCTGCAGCGCGCGAAGGCCCGTCGGACCCTCGACCCGCAGCTCGACCCGGGTGTCACCCTGCTGGACCAGCGACAGCCGCGGCGGCGCGAGCCCCGGCTCCTCGGAGGTTCGGGCGGCGTCGCAGCCACCGCCGAAGAGCAGCAGCCAGCCGAAGATCGCCGCCGCACAGACCCAGGACATCGCGGCAGCCAGAGCGACGCCGCGGCTGTCACACGCCTCGCGTGGGTCGCGTCTACTGTTCGGCGTGCACTGCATCGATCTCCCTCACCAGGTCGACCACGTCGATTCGGCCGTTGCCGTCCCGATCGAGCTTGCTGACGTTCGCTGGCGGCTTGCCGATGATCGCGGCGATGATCGCGTCAGCGTCGCGGAGCTTCTCGTCCGGCACCGGCAGGCAACCGTCGCTGTCGACCTCCACGGAGGTGGCCGGACCGAGGGGGCAGAGGTCGCAGAGGTCGCCCACCCCGTCGCTGTCAAAGTCCGCCTGGTCGGCGTTGCGCGCCTCGGGACAGTTGTCATCGGCGTCGCGCTTGCCGTCGCCATCGGTGTCGCCAGGATCTCCGATCCCGGGCCCCGAGAGGTCGCGGTCGACGAGGAACGGTACCGAGAAGGTGGAGAGCACCGGCGGGCGACCGGGTTGCGCGGCCACCGCCTTGACCACCAGCAGGTGCATCCCCTCGGCCAGCGCCGACAGGTCGACCGCGCCGAGCCCGAAGCTCCGGTCGTTGCCGGCGTCAGGCCCCCGCGTCAGCGGTACCAGCCCGTCCCAGAGACCCTCGGCCGAGCCGGTGACGGGCTGGGCGGCGCCGATGGCCGCGCCGCCGGCGTCGATCCGGGCGAAGGCCGCGGTGGCGGTGGGGCCGACGCGCAGCTGGAGGTCGACCTGCTGGCCCGTGACTCGCGGCACCGGCAGTTGCTTGCTCGGGACGCGGACTCCGGCCGCCGTACGGCGCTCGCCGACCATGGTCACCACCACGTCCTCGACGCGCTGCCCCCCCTGGCGGATCTCCACCGCCCGAGCGCCGGTCTCGGGTGGCCTCGGGCCGGCGACGGCAAAGGCGGCGTAGTTTCGCTGGGGGCCGGAGCGCACCGATAGCGGGACCAGCCCGTAGCTGGCAGGCAGCGGCGCGTCGGCGCTGGCCGATGCGTAGCTGGCCAGGGCAGCGGCCCGCTGGTCGGCGGTGACGGCGCCCGGCGCCAGGACCTCCACCGACGCCGTGGGCGAGTTGCCGGTCAGGTCGACCAGGCGGGTCCCCGCCGGGAACGCGGTGACCACCAGGGGACGGGGGTCGAAGCCGCCGAAGCGCGCCACGCCCTGGCCGTCGACCCGGCCGTCGGCGCCGATGTTGTCGTGGAGCACCACCAGCAGCACCGCGCCCTGGCCCTCGACCACGCGCTCGTAGACGTAGGCGTCGTCGTCGACGAAGCGGTTGAACATCCCGCCCCGAGCGTAGTTGTTGTGGATCGTGACCAGCTTGGTCACCGTGTCGCCCAGGTCTCCCAGGGCGTCGGGGCGACCGTCGGCGACCCAGCTCTTGGGGTCGGCGTTGTTGCCGTCGAAGAAGACCACCGCGTCACCCGGTCGGGTCATGACGAAGGCGTAGGCCAGATCCGCCTGGAGGTCGGGGGGGAGCTGGTCGTGGCTCTGAGCGAAGCTGACGCCGTCGTGGCGGCCGAGCCCGCCGAACTCCTCGAGCTGTCCCGAGTAGCCGCCGTGAGGGAAGCTGAGCTGACCGATGTCGCCCGCGCCGTTGCGGCCCGAGCCGAACAGGTCGAGCAGCTTGAACATCAGCGGGAAGTTGAGCAGCCGCATGCCGGTCTTGCGGTAGCGGGCGAGCTCGCCGTGGATGTCGCCGGTGTAGCTCTCGCCGAAGATCAGCGCGTCGTCCTGGCCGTCATCGTCGTTGTCGTCGCTGTTCCCTCGACGGGCGTCGTAGTCGTCCTGGATCGTCTGGTTGAAGGCCACGGTGTCGCCCGGGAAGTCCCGGGCGAAGAACGACTCGGGGGTGTGCTTGATCGCGTCGAGGCGGTAGCCGTCGGCGTCGGTCAGGGCGCTGAGCCAGCGGATCCAGCGGTGGAGGTACTGGCGGATGTCCTCTGGCACCGGCTTGTCGTCGGGGTAGCACTCGGGGCACCCGGGCTGGCGGACGAAGACCGGTAGGGGCAGGCCGTTGACGTTGTTCTTGCCGTCATTTGTCGGATCCACCGCGGAGCCGTCGGAGGTGAGGGCCTGCTCGTTGGCGAAGTCGATCAGCCCGAGCAGCGAGTAGTTCTGGTCCTCCCAGGGTGGGCTATAGTCGGTCCAGGGCGCCCGCACCAGGTGGGTGAAGCCGGGCACGGTCACGCCCTGGGGCATCGGCACCGCGGCGACCCATGCCTCCGGGTTGCCGGGGCCGCCGGGCGAGATGATCGTCGTGCCGCCGCCGAGCTGCTGGGGGACCAGCACCTCGAAGGTCTTGCCGCCGTCGAAGGTCCGGCCGGGCAGCAAGTGGAAGTCGAGCGGGCGGGTGTGGGGCCAGCCGTCGATCGGCACCGGGTCGAGGGTCACGTGCGCGTTCTCGGTCCGGGCCGGGTTGCCGTTGTGGTTGAAGACGCAGTCGAAGACCACCTTGCCGCCGAGGCGATGCAGCCGGCTGGTGAGGCTCAGCAGGTCGGCGCGGGTGCCATAGCGGGTGGCGGTGGTGCCGCGCTGGTGCTGGTCGCCGAGGTCGAAGCGGTCGTAGACGGCGTAGCCGACGTCGGCCTGGCCCTCGGTGGCCTTGTTCGGCGGGGGGAACCAGAGCACCTGATAGCCGTGGGCGAAGATCTCGGGCAGCCGCTGCTCGATCTCCTGCCATGGGGTCTCGAAGAACTGCAGGTAGACCCGTCCCTCGGCTGGCGCCGGCAGCAGAGTCACGGCCGCGAGCAGCAGGGCGGCGGCAGCTCCGCGGTACGCCCTGCAGGCGGCCTCCCTCAGCCATCGGGACCAGTGCCTGATCATCGTGCCTCTGAGTACGATCATGGCTAGAAAGACGCCGAGATCGAGCCGATACCCCGGACCACGTTGCGGAAGGCGAAGCTCTGGTCGTCGTCGCGCAAGCCGTCGCGGGTCACCGCGACGTCCTTGTTGAGCCACTCGAGGTACCAGCCGAGCTTGGCGCCGCCGAACTGGTAAGCCACGTCGAGGTAGAGGTTGGTCTTCCAGGTGCGGTAGTCGGGGTAGTCGACCTGCCCGCCGACCACCGCGCCCGAGCGGTGTTTCTCGTCCCAGTAGTCGAGGCGGAAGCCGACCTTGAGGTGAAGCTCGTTGGTCAGCTGGCTCGCCAGCGAGGTGTCGGTGAAGACCAGGTTGGCGGTGTAGTCGTCTCCCTCGAGGTCGAGGTCCCGCAGATCGCGATCGTGGATCAACTTGACCTTGCTCGAGACCTTCAGGCCCCGACCGACGTCGAAGCGGTAGCCGAGCTTGAGCACGCCGATGTAGGTCTGGCGCGCTTGGTTCTGCCGATAGACGCTGCGCGGGTCCCGTCCCCGGTCGTTGGTGTTGGCGTAGGAGAAGAAGTCGGTGTCGGTCATCCCGTCGGTGTAGAGGAAGTCGGGGTACACCCCGTGGACCTTCCCGGTCTCGGGATCCCGGGGGCAGACGTCGGCGGCGATCGGCATCCCCTGCTCGTTGGTCATGTCGTTGCCGACGCAGCGGTCCTGCTGGTCGGTGTTGTACTCGAGGAAGGTGATCTCGCCCTCGAGCGACAAGGCCCCCCGGACCAGCTTCGGCGAGAGGGTGGCGCCGTGCCAGCCGACGATCGCCTCGTAGAACGGGTCGCGGAAGTCGATGAACTCGTTGGCGATGTTCAGCGTCGGCACCTGGCCGTCGAGGAACCCGTCGGTGAGCAGCACGTCGGCCTCGCGGCGGGCGCCGAAGCTCGCGACCCAGTTGTTGCTGATGTTGAAGTACTCGACGCGGATGTCGAGGCCAATGCCGAAGAGATCGTTCAGGTCGGCGCGCGCCTTGACCGAGTATCCATGAACCGTCTTGAGGGGGATCGGCGAGATGCCCTGGCTGCCGTCGACGGTGTTGAAGACGTAGCCCAGATCCGGGTTGGAATACGAGTAGCCCACCAGCAGGTTGCCGTCGAAGATGCCCTTCTCGAGGTTCATCTCGAGGGTCGAGTTGGCGTTCTGGTAGCGGGGCAGGGTGGCCACGGTCCCGTCCTTGTCGTCGATGAAGTTGGTCGAGCCCAGGGCGTCCGGATCGTTGATGTCGGCTTCCTCGTCGAGCAGGTAGGTCCCGATCAGCGTCAAGGCGAGGCTGTCGGTGGGCCGCTGGGAGAGCTTGAGCGCATAGGTCGCGTCCCGGGTCCAGAACGGATTCTGTACCAGCGGGTCGTCGATGCCGGTGGTGTAGCCGGCCGAGGCGTAGAGCTTCGGCAGCGAGATTCGCGCCAGGTGGTAGTCGACGGACCAGAGCTTGCCGTCGAGGAACAACCCGCTGGCATTGTCCCGGTCGATGAACCGTACCCGGCCGACGGTCCACGGGTTGTACATCCCGAGGTCGCTCGAACCGGCGTGGAACGTCTTCACCGAGGGGATCGGCGGTGACATTCGCAGGTAGATCCCGCGCAGCTGGATGTAGCCGGCGTGGTTCATCCCGAGGCTCTCGCCGGTGGCGTTCGCGCCCGCAGGCAGACCCTTGTCGTCCACGGCCAGGTCGCCGTTCTCGTAGAAGTCGGACCACTGACGATGGAAGCGACTCTTGAGCCGCGCGCCGGCCTCGACCTTGTCCGAGACCCGCCCGATCAGCTGTAGCGAGATCTCGGAGGCGAAGCCGTTGTTGCCGGCGTAGTTGTCACCGCGTGGGTGCGGCGTCCCGAAGGTCACCGAGCCCTGGGATTGGTCGTTCTGGTAGAGAATCTTGCTGTAGAGGTCAGCCCGCCAGCTCAACGAGAGGGTCTTCTTGGCGGCGCTCTTGCTGCGTGCGCTCGCGTCGGCGGCGGCGCGGGCCTTGATCCGCTCGCTCCATTTTCGGAGGAACCGGCGCTGGTCGGGAGTGAATGGGGCCTTGCCGAGTCCGTCATCACCGTCGAGGCCTTCACCACCGTCGCTCCCGGCTTGCCCGGCATCGCCCCGGGTGTCGGTCGGCGCCGAGGCTGGCCCGGACGCGGGCGGGTCAGGTGGGCCGCCGGCATCTTGACCGTGGGCGGCCGCCGAGAGGAACAGGGCGAGGCACACAGTGGCGGCCAGCAGCAGGGGGGAGGACGGGCGGGATCTCGAGCGATGGATGGCCATGACGGACTCCACTGGCAGCAAGATCTTGGCCAGATTCAAGCCATGGAATTTACAGAAGTTTAGCCAATCCTCGGTTGCGGTTCGCAACGCCAGCCATCGTCGCGACCCGATCCGCTCGGCGCGATGTTGTCTTCTGCAACGCGGCTTGACCTCAGTCTTCCGCCGCCGTGTCACCGCCGTCGCTCGACG
>JAUVBO010000641.1 GCA_030591195.1 Pseudomonadota bacterium | reverse complement strand
TGTACGCTCCCCTTCTCCTCGTCAGAGAATTTGTCTGGTATCTCTTTGGTCTATCGTCTTATTGCTACTACGCCGTTGCTCGGCGTCGTGCTCATAGGCGTCTACGGTGCAGACTGCTATCGTGCTGTGCGCTTCTGTTATAGCCATAACCGTGCCAGCTGGCTCAGGGCCCGATAGGTCCCGCAAGGAATCAGCTTTGTTGTCGAGTGCGGATCTCATGTCGCTTCGATAACCGGTTAGATCCCCTGGGAGCCTCGTGGTTTCGGTGACAGGCCGGCTCGGTCGCTAGTTGATGTCGAACTCGATCGTGCGGCCCTCGGCGAAACCACCGACGCCGGCCGTGCTGCCCGGCTTCGGGTCGAAGAGCAGGTAGTTCTTGCCCTGCTTGACGGGGATCTTCGCCTGGACCACCGTGACCCAGCCCTTGGCGCCGGCGCCGCCGACGACCATCTTGCCCGAGCCGGGGGTGGTGTTGTTGTTCTGGTTGACCCAGACCGTGTGGCTCTGGCCGGCCTTGACCAGCGTGTCGGGGTTGAGGCCGCCGTGGGCGCTGGTCGGCAAGAGCAGGATCGCGTCGAGGGTCTTGCCCTTGAAGCCGGAGATCTTGATCTTCGCGTTGCGTCCCTTGGCGGACTGGGTCTGGCTGACCTTCGCGCCGCTGCCCGGATCGAACAGCGCGATACCGAAGGCCGGCGTCGCGCCGCCGCGCAGCACGGTCATCAGCCCCGCGTGGCAGGCCTGGATCGCCGGGTCGGCCTTCTTGACGTCGACGTAGCTCCAGGCCTTCTTGATCTTCGAGTTCTTGATCGCCCGGAAGGCGACCTTGCACATCCCGCCCTTGGTGACGGTGATCCGCGGCGCGAAGCTCTTCAGCGTCCGGCTCTTGGTCGCCGACTTGAAGCCGGAGTTGCGGTAGGCGCGGTAGCTCTTGGCCAAGGCGCTGGTGGCGATGAACGACCCGGCCAGGGCGGCCGCGATGGCGATCGTGTGATGCTTGCGGGTCAACATCGGTCTGGCTCCTCATCGTGCATCCGGGCGCACGTCACCTGTGCACCGCGAACACACCCTGCTGGGTTTGCGGATCGCTGGTCTCTGGTTTTCTCGTCAGAGTCCCCCACGCTCAGCCCTCGTGACGGCCGATACGCGGTGTCTGGTGGCTCTCAGCGCTAATGCCCCGGCGGCTCGCTGCTGTCCTCAGCGGACCCCGAGGTCGATCCCCGATCCCCTGAGCATCTTCGTCAGCTGACGGCGATGCTGCTTGGCGATCTGCCCGCGGCCAAGCTTGCCTGCGAGGTCGTTGAGGATCATTCCTGCGGGGACGGCGAAGGATCGCTCCTTGCCACCGTCGATCATGTTCGCGTGGTGGATCCCCACCACCCGGTTCGTCTTGCTCGAGTAGACCGGCGCCCCGGAGAAACCGAGGCCCGAGCTGTAGCTCATCGTCAGCGACGGGACCGACGGCGTCTCGCCACCGGTGCCCTGCGCCTCCACCCTGCCGGTGAGCTCCTTGCCGAAGCGTGCCCGACCGTGCGGGTTGGTCGCCTCGGGCGTCGGGTGGCCGCTCATGTAGACCCGCCCGCCCGGGACCATCTCCTCGAGGCGGCTGAGCTTGGCCGGCTTGGGCAAGGCGGGCTTGGCCTTGCGACCGATAGCTCGACCCAGCAGGCCGCCGATGCGCTTGAGCATCCCGGGACGCGCCAGCTTGACCCGCACCAGCGCGTAGTCCATCCCCACGTTGCTGGCGACCACCGAGGTCACCCGCGCACGCTTGCTACCGATCAGCACGTGAGCCGAGGGGCCGCCCCGCTCGGGCAGGTTGTGGTTGACCGTCAGCACCAGCCCCTCGCGGCCGTTGCGGCTGCGACCGACCAGCACGCCGGTGCCCCAGGCGTCGTTGATGCCGTCGTGACGGAAGGAGACCGCATCGCGTCGCTGCGTCGCCCGCTTGACCTCGCGCCAGATCGGCGCCGCTGACAGCGACCCGCGACGATAGCGGCTGCGCTCGGCGTTGGCCTCGCCGGCCGTCGCCGTGATCGTGATCGCGTTGGCTGCGACCGCGACCAACACCAGCGTTGAGATCCGCTTGACTCGCTCGATCATCGTCTGTCGGTGTCTTGCCATTACGGCCCCCACAAAGCACGAGTCGTGCCACCCATTGGCCTGCGTGATCGCTCCTATTTTTCGGCCGCGCGCCACCAGTACCGACCGTCATTCGAACCCACTCATCGCTTTTCGGTGAGACACCGACCGCATACTTGAATTTGCTGTAAGGAGGGAGATCTACGACGGACAATCCGGATCTGCGCTCCGTCCGTCGAGCCGCTGACGCGGACCGATCCCCGCGGCTTGGACCGGGTAAGAAAGTGACGCGTCGCGACAGGAGTGGCGGCTGAAGGCGCCGTGCCTAGCCGGAGATCAGCGGCGACAGCTGTCCTAGCGACGGCGGTAGATCACCGGTCGCCTGGCGCGATAACGAAGCACCGAGTTGCGCTTGGCGTTGGGGCCGCGATGGCGAAATGCCGAGTTGCGCTTGACGGTGTGACTGGAGATCGCCTGGTTCCATTGCTTGGAGAACGCACGCCCGCGCTTGTCGGCGATCCGCTCCAGGCGGGCGCCGCGAGCCTTGGCCACCGCCTTGTCGATCCCCCGGCCCTGCTGGAGGATCTCGAACATCTTCGGCGACACGGCCTCGTTGGCGGTGTAGACGACGACGTTGTCGGGGATGCCCATGTTGCGCAGCCGGCGCGACACGGTCGGTGCAACCGACGCCATGTCGGGCTGATAGGTGCCAGACCAGTTCGACAGCGGTACCAGCAGCGGGACCTTCTTGCCCGCCTCCCTGCCCCAGTAGACCTTGAACCCACCGGCCGACTGGGCCCTGCCGCCACCGTTGACGTCAGCGTGCTTGGCAAAGCTGGTCATCCGAACGTTTCCGCCCTGGGTGACGGTGACCTCGCGCAGCTCGCCCGAGGGGACCGCCAGCAGGTTCTTCCGGGTCAGCGGCAGATACGGAGCCCGACCGGGGTGCTGCAGCTGGCGCTTGGCGACGATCGACTCGTAGCGGCGCCGCTGCTCCGCCTTCGAGAGCGGTTGCTTGGTGTGGTAGGAGGGCGCGTAGAGGTCGGTGGGCTGGCCCTTGACCCTCGCCCGCTCGACCTTGGTGGTGCCGGTGCTCCCCGGATGGTTCGCCTCGGTCTGGGCTCGCATCGTCGACTGCAGCGTGGTGTAGCTGTGCTGCAGGCGACCGAACCAGCTGCGGATGTCGCTGGAGACCACCTGCCGCTCGCCCCGGGTAAGGTCCTTTCGCGCGTTGACGTACTGGATCATGTCCGTCAGCTCGCGCTCGAGCATAAAGACCCGCATCGCGTAGCCGTCGGGCCGTTTGCCCTGCTGCCGCGAACGAGCCACCTTGCTCGTCCGCTCGTAACGCTCGACCCAGGGCTTGAGCAGATCACGGCTGACCGCAGCGCCGACATCGCGCTTGGCGAGGGCAACGGCCGGGAGCGCCGCGACGAACAACAGGGCGCAGAGTGCCTGCAGGGCGCGGCGGGGCGTCGGGCTCGATTGTCTCATCGGTACCTCGTTGGCGGCACGGGTGAGCCGCTCGGGACAGGCGTCCCCAGCAATGGACCCGCGCGCAACGGCTAGGTGGTGCTTGGTTGGTGGCTTC
>JAUVBO010000935.1 GCA_030591195.1 Pseudomonadota bacterium | reverse complement strand
GGTGGCTTCATCTGGCGAGGCTCTACGATGAGCAAGAGGCGAGCCAGCGCCGGCACCATGCAAACCATCGTTAGATTTCGCGCACCAAGGAGCAGCGAGGTCAGAAGAATCCGTGATGCTCAGCCGTCGAAAATCGATGGCCACGCGGCGTTCCTTCGATTTGTCTAGGGTCGGTCGTCCCCGGCTAAATGGAGCGAGCGCTCCTCTATATAGGGATCGTCGCCTGGCGCTTGTCGATGAGGTCGGATGGCGGTCCCGTCAAGCGAGATCGACCGGTCGAGCGTCGATCCCACCGTGCCTCCTACTGCATGACCGAGTTTCGATAACCGGTTCCTGTTTTCGCTGAGCAGCCGTGGATCCGGCTACGCCGCGAAGACGTCGGCGCGCCAGAGAACCGCTACCGAAATCTGTCCCATCGACGGAGGCACACCTCTTGCTTAGGGAAGCGTCGCCGAGACATCCAGGGAGGCATCGAATGAGAATCTCTAAGTCGCTAGTCCTGATCGGTACAATCGCGGTGCTCGCTACGCCGCGCTTCGCCGGCGCCCAGGGCATGCCGCTCGACTACACCCAGTACTACTACCAGCCGGGCCAGAAGATGGACCCGATGTACAAGGCGACGGGCACCAACAAGATGCCCGAGGCCCAGCGCTTCATGTCGACCTACGCCAGCCGCGTCGAGGCGGAGGGCAAGGTCGAGATCGCCCGCAAGGACATCAAGACGGCGATCGGGCAGCTCGACAAGCTGGCCAACGATCCGAAGCTCGCGACCAAGGTGCTCGGCAAGGGCTGGCGCGTGAAAAAGGTCGGCACCTGGGACTTCAACGACGTCTACCGCGACAACAAGACCTTCGACCTGGCCAAGGCCAAGTCGGGCTTCCGCGTGCGCAGGGTCAACGGCGGCAAGGCCGAGACCAACGTCAAGCCGCCCGGCGGCATCAAGTCGGACCTCGACATCCGGGGCCAGATCACCGACTCGCCCAACGGCCGGATCACCCGCCGGGTGGAGTTCGGCACCAAGATGCACGCCCGGGCGAGCCTCAGGACCATAGCCGGCACCAAGAGCAAGCTCAACCCGCTGGCCTGGGTGAGCAAGATGATGAAGAAGGACCCGGTCTCCTTCGTCCCGGCAGCGATCGCCATCCACCAGGACCGCGTCCGCTACGTGCTGCAGAAGGCCGAGGGCAAGGACGCCCAGGGCAAGACCCAGTGGAACCCGCTGGTCGACCTCAGCGTCGACGACATCACCGCGACCCTCGCCCGCGGCCCGAAGGCCAAGCGCAAGAGCGTCAAGTTCGCCTCGATCGAGATGGACCTCAACCACCCCGGCTCGGGCTCGGGCCTGGTGATCGCCACCGGCAAGTGGGCCCCCCCCCACCGGCCGAGCGACCTCAAGCGCAGCGCGTTCATGAAGGACGAGGCGGTCGGCGACCTGCACCGGCAGGTCCCCAAGCTGCTCGCCCACATCGGCGTCAAGGCCGTCTCCGCCGATCCCAAGTACACCGCCGCGGCGGTCAAGCTCGGCCTGATCAAGGCCCCGACCACCCGCGCCCGCAAGACGCTCTCTTCCACCGAGCAGACGAGCGTCAAGTCGTTCCTCAAGAAGCAGGGCTGGACCACCAACGCCGCGGTCAAGGTGATCGGCCAGTCGCGCTCCGGCAGGAGCTGGCGAGTGCTGGTGACCAACAACAACGGCGGCAAGGCGCGCAAGGTCTACCTGCACAAGAAGACCGGCGATGTCTTCATGCCGACCCGGCCCGCGCCCAAGGCCCAGCAGGCCCGGCAGGCCCAGCGCAACAGCTCGTTCATGCGCCGCGGCTCGCGTGGCGGCCGGTTCAAGACCACCTTCGGCGCCCGCTCAGCCTTCCGCGCCCGCGCCTACAATCGCCGCTAGCGCGACAGCAGTCGCGACAGCGTGTCGATCAGCGCCGACAGCCGCACCGGGCGGCCGAGGAAAAAATCTGCGCCAGCGTCGAGCGCTGTCGCCCGATCGGACGCCCCCCCGGAGGATCCGGGATCGCCGATGGCGACGATCGGCACCGCCGTCTGCCGGCGACGTCCCTGAGCACGGATCGCCCGGATCGTCGCCTCGCCGGCGAGCATCGGCATCGAGACGTCGATCACCACCACGTCGAGTTCCTGCTCCGCGAGCAACCGCAGCGCCGCGTGGCCGTCGGCCAGGCTGATCACCTCGCAGGCCTTGCCACCACCCGGAAGCCGCCCGGCGAAGGCCTGCTCGACCACTCCGCCGAGGCGCCCCTGCTCCTCCTCGACCACCAGCACCCGAGCGCCGGGACGCGCGACCACCACCGGATCGCTGGCGACCACCCGGTCGACCAGCTTGCTGAACCGCGCCCGCTGGACGCGGTCGGTCAGCTCGACCCCCACCTGGCGCTCGCCGCGATCGTCCGGATCGCAGATCCACCGGACCACCGCGCCAACGTCCAGCGGCGTCAACAAGCCGGGGAAGGAGATCCGCAGCTCGAGCTCCTCACCCACCCGCAGCTGGTGATCGGTGCAGACGCTCATCCCGCCCTGGCTGATGTTCACCGTGTAGTCGGTGAGGAAGTCGCCCTTCGACGGGTAGTCGACCTTGAGCACCATCGCCTGCCGCCGGTGCATCCGGCGGTCGCTGTCGACCGTCGAGTACGATCCGGATCGTGGCGTCGCATCGGGCGCGGCCACCGGCCCGCGACGCGAGTGCTTGAACATCGGCGCGTCGGCCCCGTTGGCCCGCGCCGCCCACCGGGCGGCGCCGAGG
>JAUVBO010000717.1 GCA_030591195.1 Pseudomonadota bacterium | reverse complement strand
GCCGAGGCCCACGAGCATCCGGAACGCCCGCCGCACGCTGTAGTAGGTCTCGAAGTGCGGCAGCTGCTCGATGAGCTCGGCGAGGATCGTCGCCCGGCGCAGCTGCTCGTCGGGGTCGTCGGTGGCGTCGAGCTCGATCTCGGCTTCGCCTAGGCGTTGCTCGATATCGCCACGTCCCGGCACCGTGTCGAGCACCGAGCCGAGCAAGGTGTCGCCGGCAAGCTCGAGCACGTCTTGGGGTAGGTAGCCGATGCGCGTCGCCTTGGCCCGGCGCACCTCGACGCCGTCGAGGGCATGCTCGCCGCTGAGAACCTTGAGCAGCGTCGACTTGCCCGAGCCGTTGGCGCCGACCAGCCCGATCCGGTCCCCGGCGCCGATGCGCAGGCTGACGCCGCTGAGGATCTCCTGCCCGCCAAAGGCGAGGCTCGACTTGTCGAGGACGATCAGGCTCATGCTTCCACGTTCGAACCAGAGAGGATAAGGGCACGGGGACGCAGAATAAAGTGCTGTGAGGCAAGAACTCAGGGCGATCGCGCCACCGCCGCTCTATTGCCCCCGCCGGGGGCGGCGGTGTAGCGTGGATCCATGACCGACAAGCTGACGTACGCGAGCTACCTCGAGCTGGACCAGCTGCTCGATCGGCAGCACCCGCGCTCGGATGAGCACGACGAGATGCTGTTCATCATCATCCACCAGACGGCCGAGCTCTGGCTCAAGCTGACGCTGCACGAGCTATCCAAGATCCGTGCTGACCTGCTCTCTGGCGATCTCTACGGGGCGATCCACGGCTTCAAGCGCGTGCGGATGGTGCTCAAGACCCTCGTCGGCCAGTTCGACGTGCTCGAGACGCTGACGCCCCACGCGTTTCGCCGCTTCCGACCCCGGCTCGACGAGGCCTCGGGCTTCCAGTCACACCAGTTCCGCCAGCTCGAGTTCATCCTCGGCCACAAGCGCAAGGCAGCGATCGAGCTGCAGCAGCCGGGCTCGACCGGCGAGGCGGCGCTGAGCAAGCGGCTGCACGAGCTCTCGATCGTCGACGCGTTCTACGACTTCCTCGAGCACCACGGCGTGGTGATCCCGCCGCACCTGCGCCACGGCGACGTCTCCGAGCCGAGCCAGCCGAGCGTCGAGATTCAGCACGACCTGCTGACCCTCTACCGGAAGCAACCCTCGATGGCGATCCTCTTCGAGCTGATGGTGGACGTCGACGAGGGCCTGCAGGAGTGGCGCTACCGCCACGTCAAGGTCGTCGAGCGGATCATCGGCGATCAACACGGAACTGGGGGATCGATGGGCGTGGCGTTTCTCCGCGAGACCCTCGACCGGCCGGTGTTCCCCGACCTGTGGGCCATCCGCTCTACGCTCTAGCAAAGGAGACTTCGCAAGTCCCCTCCCTCGCTCGCGAATCCCTCGCTCGCGAATCCCTCGCCGGAAGAGGCTCTCGCTTCTTCCGGCTCGCCCCACAACGGGCGCGCTTTCGCGCGCCTCTCACTTTGGACAAACACAGATGGCTACCCGAGCCTCTGGCTGCGCCGCGTGACATCCGAAATCATTGAGACTGTGGGCTGGTTCAGCCAAGCTTCAGGCGTCTCTCCGGTCTAACCAGACGTGGACCGGTGAGGACTCGACAATTTACAAATGGGCGCCGTATTACTAGCATGGTGCGGCGTCATCTTTCTGCCTCTATCCACGGACATGCTGCCGGATCTAGAGCTGCTCTCGACTCGGCCCGAGGATGATCCTAATGCCTTTGTGCCCAACCTGTAACGCGCGCTACCCGGACGGAACCTTCTGTCCCAAGGACGGGACATCGCTGATTCCCGATGGCGAGGAGCTCAAGTCGCTCGTCGGTCAGGTGATCGGCGGCCGTTACCGTCTGATCAAGCTGCTCGGACAGGGCGGCATGGGCGAGGTGTACGCGGCCGATCACGTGCACATCACCAAGAAGGTCGCGATCAAGGTCCTGCATCCGGAGATCAGCCAGAACCCTGAGGCGTTGGCCCGGTTTCGCCAGGAGGCCCAGTCAGCGTCGAGCATCGGCCACGAGAACATCGTTGCGATCGACGACTTCGGGCAGATGGACGACGGCCGCTTCTACCTCTGCATGGAGTTCCTCGATGGCATCGCCCTGTCGGATGCGATGCAGGAGCCAGGCGGGCTCGACCCGATGCGCGCGCTCGACATCGTGCTGCAGGTCTGTCTCGGCCTCGAGGTGGCCCATGACAAGGGCATCGTCCACCGCGACATGAAGCCCGAGAACGTCTTGCTGACCAAGCGGGCCGACGGCCAGGAGGTGGCGAAGATCCTCGACTTCGGCATCGCGAAGGTCAGCGGGACCGACGAGAACTCGAACCTGACCAAGACCGGCACGGTCTTCGGCACGCCCCACTACATGTCGCCAGAGCAGGCCCTCGGCCAGAAGGTTGACCAGCGGGCCGACGTCTACTCCCTCGGCGTGATGCTGTTCGAGATGTTCACCGGGCAGGTGCCGTTCAAGGCCGAGTCGTTCATGGGCATCCTCTCGCAGCACATCACCAAGACGCCACCCCAGCCGAGCACGGTCACGCCGGGCCGCACGATCCCGCGGCCGATCGAGGACGTGATCCTCAAGGCGATGACCAAGGACCCCGACGGGCGCTTCGCCAGCATGGCCGAGATGCACGCCGCGCTGGCGCAGATCAAGGCCTCAGCGTCGCTCGGCGGCGTGGCGCCGCTGGCCCAGGTCCCCGCGGCGCCCCAGGGTGACATCCCGCCGACGATCGGTCCCGCTGGTGCACCGGCGGGCCCCGCGGCGGGCGTGGTGATCGACGCCGCAGCGATGGGGATGCCCTCGGCTTCGGCGAGCATTCCCAAGACGATGATGCCGTCCCAGGACCAGGTGCCGGTGGTGCCCAGCCCGGGCATCGCTCAACCGGGAGCTCCCCAGCCGGGTGTCCCCATGGTCGGACCAGCGCCGACGCCGGTGCCGGTGGTGCCAAGCCCCAGGCCCGGCAGGCCGAAGAAGAGCAACACCGGGCTGATCGTCGGCATCGTCGCCGGGGTGGTGATTCTCGGCGGCGGCGGCGCGGCGGCGGCGATCTTCTGGGACGACATCATGGGCAACGACGGGGACGATCCCGTCGCGGTGGCCGGTAACGAGACCAAGGCCGACGCCGGACCCCAGGCCACGACGGACAGCCCCGCCTCGCCCGATAGCGGCGCCCAGGCGGCAGCCGCGCCCGATGCAGGTGCCGGCACCGATGATCCTCCGCCCGATCCAACCAAGCCGGGCGAGACCAAGATCGCGATGAAGGGCTCGGACGATCCGCCGGATCCCAAGATCGGCGGCGTGCCACCGAAGGACCCACCGAAGGACCCGGTGCGGAAAGACCCACCGAAGGACCCACCGAAGGACCCACCGAAGGACCCACCGAAG
>JAUVBO010000749.1 GCA_030591195.1 Pseudomonadota bacterium | reverse complement strand
GAGGCGCCGGCGTGGTGGTGGTCGAGCCGCGCCGGGTGGCCTGCCGCAGCCTGGCGCGGTTTCTCAGCGACTGCCTCGATAGCCGGCTCGGCGAGCGGGTGGGCTACGCCGTACGCCACGACGCCCGGCTCGATCAGCGGACCGAGGTTGTCTTCGTCACCCCTGGGGTGGCGCTGCAGCAGCTGCGGCGGCGGATCACGCCCGGGACGGTGGTGATCCTCGACGAGTTTCACGAGCGAGGCATCGAGCTGGATCTGCTGCTGGCGGTGCTGCTCGCACGCCAGCACCGCCGCCTGGTGCTGCTCTCGGCGACGATCGACGCGGCCCGGCTGGCGCGTCACATCGGCGGTCGCTACCTCGAGGCCGAGGGCCGGGCCTTCCCGGTGGAGATCAGGCACGTCGGCGACCGAACAGCTTCGGTGCCCGACGGGCGCGACCTGCCCGCGCGGGTCGGCGCTGCCCTCGGCCAGCTCGCCGACGGTGAGGGTGACGTGCTCGTCTTCCTCCCCGGCAAGGGCGAGATCGCCGCCTGCGAGCGGCACCTGGCCCAGAGCCGGACGAGCCGGGTCGGGGCGCTCGAGCCGCTGCCGCTGCACGGTCAGCTGCCTGCCGAGGCGCAGGATCGGGCCTTCGCCGCGGCGAGCCGCCGGCGGGCGATCCTCGCGACCAACGTCGCCGAGACTTCGATCACCCTGCCCCACGTGCGGGCGGTGGTCGACAGCGGGCTGGTGCGGCGGACGGTCTACCGCGAGGGTCGCGGTGCGCTGGCGGTGTTTCCGATCGCTCGGGACTCGGCCGAGCAACGGGCCGGTCGGGCCGGCCGACTCGGGCCCGGACGCTGCCTCCGGCTCTGGCACCGCGATACCCGGCTCGAGCTCCGGACGCCGCCGGAGATCCTCCGCGAGGATCTCTCGAGCCTCGTGCTGTGGGCGATCCACCTCGGCCACGACCCAGAGGGGTTGCCCTGGCTCGATCCGCCGCGGGACTTCGCCGTCGCCGAGGGGCGGGCGGTGCTGCAGCGGCTGCGGATCATCGATGACGAGGGCCAGCTGACCGAGGTCGGCGCGCGGGCGGCGCGCTTGCCGATCGACCCGGTGCTGTCGCGGCTCCTCGTCGCGGGCGGTGATCGTGGCGTCGCCGCCGACGTGATCCAGCTGGTGGCAGCGCTCTCGCTCGACCGACCGCTCTTTGCCCCGGGCGAGCCGGCCGTGCCCGAGGGGGTCTTCGACGAGGATCCGCTGACCGACGCCCGCTGTGACGCCACCGCGAGGATCGTCGCCCTGCGTCAGGGGCAGCGGTACCGGCGGCGGCTGCGGGACGGGGCCCTGGCCGAGGCGCGGCGGATCGCCGAGCAGCTGGCGCGCCTGCTCGGTGTCGGGCCGCTGCCGGGGCCGGAGGTCCCGGTGAATCGCGAGAGGTTGGCCGAGGCGGTGTTCGAGGCGCTCGACGGTTGCGCGTTCGCCCGGCGCGCCCGGCGTGGCCGGCACGACGCCTGGGGCAACGGACACCAGGAGGTGCGGCTGGCCCGCGAGTCGCTGATCGACGACAAGGTCAAGACGATGTTGGTGGTCGATCAACGACTGCTGGTGGGGCGCGGTCGCAAGCTGCAGCGGATCGCCACCTGTAGCATCCCGGTGACGCCGGACGCGCTGCGCCGCCTGGGTGCCGGCCAGACCGTGCTGGTCGGTGCGCGGGTCGTCCGGGGGGTGCTGCACGCCGAGCTCGAGTGGCGGCTCGGCACCGCGGTGCTGGGGCGGCTCGAGTCGGTGCCCGAGGGCGCGCTCGCCCGCCAAGCTCTCGGCGAGGCCCTCCGCGCGGGGAGGTTATTCAGGGACGAGCTTGCCGCCGCGCGGGCAGAGATCGAAGCATACAACCTTCAATGCAGCCTCGCGGGGGCAGATCCGCTGGGCTTCGATGACTGGCTCGCCGCGCGGATCACGGCGATCGGTTTTGACTCGGGTGAGGACCTGCCGCTGCTGACCCCTGCCGACCTCGCCCCTGGCCTGCTCGATCCCGCCGAGCGGGCTGCGATCGATCAGCGCTTCCCGCGGCGGCTCGACATCGCCGGTGGCCGGCTGTCCGTCAGCTACGAGGTGGAGCGGCGGCGGGTGACGGTCGAGGGCAGGGTCCAGCCCCGGGTCGACCAGTTGCCCCGCTGGCCCGGCTGGACCGTGCGCTTTTTCGACGGCAAGCGCTCGGTGATGCTCCGCTCGTGATTCCCCCGGAGCTTGTGCTGGTGGTGAGGCCCCTGCATATACTCGGGGCGTGGCCTCTTCTTCGCCGGTCGCTAGCGCTCTCGGTGTAGCCGCCTGGGTGGCGTCTGCTCCCCTTGGCTGTGCGGGAGATCTCGAGCTTCGGCTGCTGCCGGCGGGCTTCGACGATCCCTATGCCGCGGTGGTGAGGCTGACCGTCGAGGTCCTCGACGCCGACTACGCGCCGCTGGCGACCTTCGATGCGGCCCCCGGCGCGTTCACCGAGGTTGGCGTGGCCTCGCCGGGACCAGGTCGGCGGATCCGCGTCACCGGCCTCGGCGTCGGCGGACAGGCGGTGGCCCTGGGTCACAGCCAGCCGCTGCAGATCGACGGCGCCAGCGGGGTGGCCCTGGTCCCCTTCGCCTCGCGGGGGGTCGCGGTGGCGGTGCCCGTCGTCGAGTCGGGGCGCGGCGCGTGGCGCACCGACGGGCTGCTCGACGAGTGGGTCGGCGTTCCCTCGTTGCTGCTCGACGATCGCCATCGCGTGGCCGGGCCCAGTCGCCCTGACGTGCGGGCCGAGCTGTTGGTGGCCTGGGACTTCGATCAGCTGCGGTTCGCGATCCGTGTCATCGACCGCTGTGCCCAGCGTCGGCGCTCGGGCGAGACCGGCGGCTGCGCGGCCACGCCTACCACCGGCGGGGTGATCCTCGGCCTCGACGGCGTCGACAGCCGCCGCGAGACCTTCGGGCCGGGTGCGTTCCTGGTCGCCATCCGTCCCGAGGGCATCCGGCTGCTCGCCGGTGAGCTCGCGCCGGACCAGCTCCCGGCTGCCTATGGCGAGCTCGGCGGTGGCGAGGGGTGGGTGGTCGAAGGAGCGGTCGAGCTTGCCGCCCTCGCTCGCGTGGCCATCGCCCAGCGCGACCGGATCGGGCTCGAGATCGCGGTGCTGGTCGGCGAGGCGACCGAAGCGCCGACCCTGCTGCGTCTCTCGGGCGCCGCCGGGCCAGCCGAGGCGCTGGTGACGCCGGCCGAGATGGGCACCCTGGGCTTCGGTAGCCGCTGAGCTTGTGCTGCAGATCTCGTATAAT
>JAUVBO010000318.1 GCA_030591195.1 Pseudomonadota bacterium | reverse complement strand
GTGGCGCCCGACGCCGCCGTCGATGCCGTGGCGCCCGACGCCGCCGTCGATGCCGTGGCGCCCGTGCCCGACAGCACCGTCGATTCCATGGCGCCCGACACCACGGTGGACAGCACCGTCGATAGCACCGTCGATGCCCCGCCGCCCGACAGCACCGTCGACTACACGGTGGACTCCTTCATTCCCGACACCACGGTGGACAGCCCCTCGTACGACCTGACCGTCGATTCGGTGAAGACGTACGATTCGGTAGCCTACGACTCGACGGTCGATGCGGTGTCGCCCTACGTTCCCTGCGAGCTACAGATCGTGCCGACCTACCGCGGAAAGATCGGTCGACGTGCCTATCACGAGTGGGATTCGGGGTGGGAGAACGGGCCCGGTCAAATCACACACATAGGGCTCAACAAGATCTTCCTGCCCAACGAGGACGACTGGGGGCTGACCTACAAGGTCTTCGCCTGGTACCCGGCCTCTGGCACTTGCTCGGGCCCCTGCAACCCGTACTGGGACGCCGGCGAGTTCGTGTCCGCCAACTGCGACAAGGGCGACGTCACCGACCTGGCGACGTGGTCGGCGGAGCCCACGGCGGTGTACGACCCCGAAGATGATGCGCTGATCAGTCAGGGCGACGGCGTGTTCAAGACCCGGGCCTCCACCGATAGCCACCTCGACCGCACCGACATCGTCAAGGCGGAGTGGAACGGCAAGGAGGCCGAAGAAAAGGTTCGCGTCTGCGGCTTCCAGGCCACCTCGCCCCATGGCAGCAACACCTTCGACATCTGGAGCACCTTCGACGACGATCCTGATCTGAGCTCCCCGAGCGCGGCAAGGATCGGCGTTGGGGGCACGACGAACTATCACGGCTCGCTGGAGGTGCACAGCGCCACGTGCGACCATTACCGGCTGCAGGTCACCGAGGACTTCAACCAGTGGGGCTCGGTGTCGCCGAGCAAGGCCACCGTCGGGACCTCCGCTGGCGTGCGGGGCCGGATCACGGGCGAAGCCGAGGGTAGCAGCCTGATCACCGCGATCTACGACGGCGCCACCCGCGCCCTGACGATCAACGTCGGCAAGGTCGCGGCCACCTCCTGCGTGGTCAGGGTCTCGACCACCGAGCTCCTGTGGGGCGGCGGCTTCGGTCAGTCGATGCAGGCGTCGGTCAACGTCACGCGTACCGATGGCGCCGTGATCAACGTCACGGGCGAGCTCGCCGTCCCCTTCTGCGACCCGAGCAACAACGGCTCGACCTGCGCCGTCGAATACAAGGGTACCGACGACTACCTCGTCACCGATCCGAGCACGGGCGTGGTCACGGTCGAGGGCACCGGCACCGACGACGTGATCACGGCGACGTGCAAGGGCTGCGGCATGAAGCCCGACGGCACCCCCAAGGACCTGGACTGCAGAACCTCTGAGAAGGTCGAGGGCAAGGATGCGACGGTCACCGGCCTCACGATCCAGCACGACTACCTGCCCTGCTCGGCAGCGGAGGTGACCAGCCAGACCCTCAACGTTGGCGTCTCGAGCCAGTTCAAGGGCTGCCTGGAGTGGAACCACGGCGCCAGGGAGTCGCTCGACGACGAAGGCGTCGAAGAGGGGGGCTCGCTGGAATGGAGCCTGACCGACGGCTCCACCGCCGCATCCACCGGAGACGGCGAGATCAGCGCCACCGGCGAGGGGGAGAGCACCATCACCGCGACGCACACCAGCGGCGAGACCGCCGACGTCGCGATCACCGGGACCACCGACAAGTTCACCAGCATCGCGATCACCGGCCCGAACATGGGTCTCGCCAACTGCGCCAGCCAGCCCAGCCCGCCCACCGGGGGCCTGCAAGGCTGCATCTTCGAGGAGATGAGCGAGCGGTTCCGCCTGATCGGCAAGCGCGCCGACAACTCGACGCAGGATCTGACGAGCCTCACCGCCTGGTCGGACTGGTCGGCGACGGCGAAGCTGCTCGACTTCGACGGAACGGGTGGGCCGGGTTTCGCCCGCACCGACCCTGCGAACAGCAGCGGGACCCACACCGACATCCAGCTCGACGTCAGCACCGTCTTCGATTCGTCGCAGTGCAGCCCTTCGTCGCTGTGCGCTGGTCCAACCTCGGCCAACATCCGCGTCTACGAAGCCGACCCGATCCAGTCGACGATGGATGTGACCTCGTCGGCCACCTCGGTCACCGGCGCGGGCAAGTGGGTGACCTTCACCGCCACCGCCGCGCCCAACGGCGTGACCTCGCCACCGGACATCGATATCACCAACGCCATCGACTTCACCAGGAGCAACGCGGCGGCCTTCTCGGTGATGGACTATGGACACACCCAGGGCTCGCGCAACTGGAGGGGCCTCAACGGCGTCTGCATCTCTCAGCCGGTCGCCAACACCACGACGGCCACGATCACGGCCACCCTGTCCCAGGCAGCCATCGGCGGGACGGCCACCGCCCTCAGCGACGAGACGACCCTCACGGTCAAGCCGTAGCCCGGACGCCAGCGTGGGCCTCAACGCTGTCTGCTGCAAGTGAGTCAGACCCGGCGGCGTCGGGTGAGCAGCTCACCTCCAGGGCGACACCAGCAAAGACGCGCTCTTCACGCGGACCACGGAACGGTGCTACTTTCCCGGGCACCGAACAACGCAGCTTGAACTGCCCAAGCTTCGACCCGTCGTGAAGGAGTCAGCAAATGTCGACGAAACTGTTGCTCGTAGACGACTCTCGCGTCTCATTGGTCCGCCTCAAACGGATGCTCGCGGACAGCGAGTTCGAGGCTGCTGGTGAAGCGCGCAGCGGCGCCGAGGCGATCGCACAGTACCCCGAGCTCAAGCCCGACATCGTGCTGCTTGACATCGTGATGCCGGATATGGACGGCGTGGAGGTGCTGGTACGGCTCCGCGAGCTCGACGGCTCGGCCAACGTGGTGATGGCCTCCTCGCTGGGTACCAAGGAGAAGGTCATCGAGTGCACCGAGAAAGGCGCTCGCAGTTTCCTGATGAAGCCCTTCGAGAAGGACGACCTGCTCCAAGCGCTACGCGCGGTGGTCAAAGGAGGGCCGGCATGAGCGTCCAATTTTTTGGTCAGTTTCTGCTCGCGCGCGGTCTGATCTCCGGCGAGAAGCTCATCGAAGCGGTTCGCCTGCAGGAGCAAACCAACGTCAAGCTCGGCGACGTGGCCGTGCAGCTCGAGCTGATGACGCGCGATGACGCCGAGCGGATCAACCGACTGCAGCGCATCGAGGACCAGCGCTTCGGCGACCTCGCAATCCGCGAGGGCGTGCTGACGCAGCCACAGTTCGAGCAAGTGCTCGGCGAGCAGAGTCGGACGCGCCTCTTCCTCGGCGAGGCACTCGTCAAGTGCGGCGCGCTCACCGACCGGCAGCTCGAGACCGAGCTGCTGGACTTCGCGGCCGAGCAGGACCAAATGCAGATACCGGCGACGCTGGCGGGGCTGTTTGCCGGCAGGCCTCATGCGCGGACGCTCGAGGTCTGCACCGACGTCGTGCTGAAGATGCTGACCCGCGTGGCGCATCTGACGGTCAAGGCCAGCGCCTGCCACGACGGCGCCGCCGCCGCGCGGCCGGCCGACTACACCGTCTCCCAGTCCTTCTCCGGGGGCTTTCGAGGGCTGGTCGGCCTCAACATCAGCACCCCGATCCTGCTGCATCTCGCCGGCAAGCTGCTCGAGGAGCAGCTATCCGAGGTCGGCGACGATGCGCTGGACGGCGCGTCCGAGTTCCTCAACATCGCGGCTGGGAACATCTGCGCCAAGCTCAGCCAGGAGGGCAGCGCCACTGAGATCCAGCCTCCCACGGTTTGCGACAACGGCAGCGCGGAGCGCTTCGACCTCGAAGGGGTCGGCGTCGGCTGCCACGTGACCGTCGTCGACCTGCTGCACCCCGACCACCTGATTCAGCTCTACGTCGTCGACAAGGACGCGTCCTAGGTCCCGATGGCGCCGGGCATCCCCCACGAGGCGTTAACCGCCATCCACCCCCTCGTGCTGCTCTCGTCGCTCTACGACCCGGTGTACATTGTCGACGATCAGTACAACCTGCTGTGGATCAACACGGCGTACCGGGTAGCCTTCGGCTATCGGCCACGGCAGCGTCGGCTGTGCCACGAGGTGGCGCAGATGGGCATCTGCGGCCACGAGAATTGTCTGCTGCAGGCCAGCCTCCGCACCCAGGCCCCGACGCGGCAGGTCGAGGCCCAGGCCAACGGCATGCTCGACGGCGAGGGGCACTGCGCGGCGGTCGGCTTCCCGGTGCATGACCGGGGCGGGAAGCTGTGCGCGGTGATCGGCATCCTGCGCGACGTGTCGGTTGAGGTACGGCTGCACAAAAAGTACCAGGTGATGCTCGATGCCGAGCGCAACCACAAGGAGATCCTCGAGCGGACGGTCGCCGAGCGGACGGCCGAGCTGGTGCAGACCAACTCGGCGCTGAAGCAGACGAACAGCGACCTCGCCCGCTCGCGCAAGGAGGTGCGCGACATCCTCGGCAACATCCGCCAGGCGATCATGACCGTCGACGGGGATCTGGCTATCGGCCAGGAGAGCTCAAGCTTCGCCGCCGAGGTCTTCGGCACCTCCGAGTTCGCGGGGCAGAGCTTCCCATCGTTCATCCTCCCCGGCGCGACCCACGAGGTGCAGCGCAAGGAGTTGCACGAGTGGATCAATCTGGTGTTCCACAGCCCGACGCTCGACTGGGCCGGCGCCAAGAGCACGGTGCAGACGGAGTACGAGTACGAGCGACCGAGCGGCGACATCCGCGAGCTACTGCTCGAGTTCGAGCCGATTCGCGAGGACCAGCGGCTGAGCCGACTGATGGTCATCGCGCAGGACATCACCGAGACGCGCACCCTGCAGCGCAACCTCGACGCCAAGCAGCAGGAGATCGACGAGAACATCGAGCACCTCGCCGAGCTGGCCCGACTTGACCCAGAGATGTTCGAGGTGTTCTTCGAGGAGGCGTTCGAGATCATCGCCGAATCCACCACCGCGCTGGAGCAGCTACGGCAGGCGGTCGACCCGACCCCGATCGTGGCCAAGATGTTCCGCGACATGCACACGCTCAAGGGCAACGCCATGTCCTTTGGGCTCATCCGGGTCGCGGCCAAGGCACACTGGGTTGAGGACGCGTTTTCGGAGCTACGTGAGTCCGTCGGCACTCTAACAGATGAGTTGGTACGAGAAACCCAGTTGAAGGTCAGCGAATTGGGAGAGCTCTTCGATCGCATTCAACACATGGCGAGT
>JAUVBO010000320.1 GCA_030591195.1 Pseudomonadota bacterium | reverse complement strand
CTTCGCGGATGATGATCTTCTTGAAGCCGCGGCTGCGGGCTTCGTGGTGGAAGGTGCCCGCCTTCTTCAGCGCATCGACCTTGCCGTCCTCGGGCTTGCTGGCCCAGCTGATCTCGAGCACGTCCTGCTGGGTGCCGGTGGCCCTGGCGGTCAGCTTGTAGCCCTGGCGCTGCTGGCGGCGCTGGAAGGTGGCGACGAAGTTGAGTCGATCGGCGCTGGCGCTGGCGGCCCTTACCGGAGCCTTCGCGTGGCGATGTCCGGCGTGCGGATCACCAGCGTGCTCGCGATCGTCCTGCTTCGCGGCGGTGCCGTGACCGGCGTGCCCGTGGCCGGCCTGGGGGGCCGCCGGCGGCGGGGCGGCGATCTGCTGCACCAGGTTCGCCTGGCCCGCCTCACGCGCCGTGGTGCCGGCCTTGACCAGCGAATAGGCGCCAGCGAGCAACCCGATGATCACCACTGCGCCGATGATCACCGGCGTCCGGGTGTCCGGGCCATGGTGCCGATGATCGTCATGTCCGTCCGAGTCGCCGCTCATAGCTGATGCTCCTCAAAGCCAAGTATTGCGAGGGAAATACCACGGACGCGGGCCGCGCTCAACCGCCTGAGCGGTGCCTCGTGATCAGCCCAGCTCGGCGAGGCTGGCGTGTAGTGCCTCGCGGCTGGCCCGGTAGCCGTCGAGCCGCTGCTGCTGCTCCTCGACCACCTCGGCCGGCGCGCGGTCGACGAACCTCGGGTTGCCGAGCTTCTTCTCGCAGCTGGAGATCTCCTTTTCGATCTTCTTCAGCTCGCCCTCGAGCCGCGCCCGCTCGGCGCCGTCGTCGATCACGTCGTGGACGAAGACCTGCAGCTCGCCGACCAGCTTCGCCGCCGCGCCCGGGCTGCGGGTCGCCTCCGGATCGATGGTCAGCGAGCGGACGTTGGCCAGCCGCTCGATCACGTGGGCCTGGGCCTCGATCGCGGATCGGCGGTCGGGCGGGGCCTTGATCGTCACCGCCAGCGGCTGTCGGGGCGTCGTGCCGGTGGACGCGCGGACCTCGCGCACGGTGCGAACGACAGCTTGGAGATCGGCGAAGGTCTCCCGGAGCTCGGCGTCTTCTAGCGCCGGGTTGTGCCGCGGCCAGGCCGCGGCGATCAGCTGGGCCGAGGCCGGCGCGGTGGCCAGCTGCTCGCCGAGCCCGCGCTCGGGGACCAGCTCGCCGAGCCGCTGCCAGAGGTGCTCGGTGATGAAGGGCACGAACGGGTGCAGCAGCCGCAGCACCTGGTCGAGGCAGAAGGCGAGCACCTGGCGGGCGAGGGCGGCGCTCGCCTGATCGGCATCGGCGGCGAGGCGCGGCTTGATCAGCTCGAGGTACCAGTCGCACAGCGCGCTCCAGAAGAACTCCCGGGCGCTGTTGATCGCCGCCGCCGGGTTGTATTGCTCGAGCGATCGCTGGACGCCGCCGACGGCGAGGTTCAGCCGGTCGAGGATCCAGCGGTCCTCGATCTCGAGTGTCTCGCGGCTCCGGGAGGTGGTCGGCACCTCGGCGGCCCCGAGGTTGATGAAGGCGAAGCGCGCCGAGTTCCAGAGCTTGGTACAGAACGCCCGCCCCTGCTCGAAGCGGTCCGAGTAGGGGCTCGCCTTCGGCAGCCCCTCGAGGGTGCCGAGCACGTCGAACTCGGCGCCGCAGGCGCCCTTGCGTAGCTTCTTCTGCTCCGGCTGGGCGCCGCAGACGTAGGTGAAGAGGTTTTCGGTGCCGGCGTCGGTCTTGCCGTGCGCGGTCTCGGCGAGCTCGTTCTCGACGCCGCAGCTGGGGCAGACCGCCTTGACCGGCAGCCGGATGTCCTGGGAGCCGGTCTGCATCTCACACAGCACGTAGCGCATCGCGTCGGTGCCGTAGCGCTCGATGATGTCGACCGGGTCGATGCCGTTGCCCTTCGACTTGCTCATCCGCTCGCCCTTGCCGTCCTGGATGTTGGCGTGGATGAACACGTCGGAGAACGGGATCTCGCCGAGGTTGTACAGCCCGGCGATCACCATCCGTGCGACCCAGAGGGTGATGATGTCGCGGGCGGTCACCAGGCAGGAGCCGGGGTAGTAATAGCTCAGGCAGTCGTCAGCGGCGCCGATGGCGCCGAGGGGAGGCTGGCCTGGGGCCAGCGCGGCGCTCTGCGGGTCGGGCCAGCCGAGGGTCGAAAACGGCCAGAGCGCTGAGCTGAACCAGGTGTCGAGCACGTCCGGGTCTTGAACGAAGCCCAGCTCGGCGAGCTGCCGCGTCAGCTCGGGGTCGTCGGCGAGCAGGCAGACGTCGAGACAGAGCGGCTCGCCGGCTGCCGGCAGCTCGGCGCCCCCCTCGAGAGTCCCGTCCGGCAGCACCGCGAGGTTTACGTCGCGCTCGGGGAGGTTGACCCGACAGAAGGCCCGCGAGCCATCGCCACAGAGCGCCGCGAGCCGGCAGAGGTCGAGGGCGCCATCACCGTCCGCGGTCACCGGCCCGCTGCCCCTCAGGCTCCAGACCGGGAGCCGGTGGCCCCACCAGAGCTGGCGGCTGATCGGCCAGTCGCGCTTCTCGGCGAGCCAGTCGAGGTAGGTCTTGGTGTAGCGCTCGGGGTGGATCTTGACCCGCCCGTCGTTGACTGCGTCGATAGCACCCTGGACCAGACCGGCCGTCCGGTGCTCCTTGAGGGTCCCGCGGCCCATGGTGATCCCGCCCTCGACGTCGGCCATGTGGATGAACCACTGGTCCGAGAGGTAGGGCTCGATCGGCGTCTTGCTCCGGTCGCTGTGGCCGACCTCGACCTGCCGGTCCTCGACCAGGTCGAGCAGCCCCTGCTGCTCGAGGTCCTTGACCACCCGCTCGCGGGCCTCGAAGCGGTCGAGCTCCGCGTAGGGGCCGGCGGCGGCGTTGAGCGTGCCGTCGGCGTTGAGGATGTTGATCTGGCCGATCTCGTCCTTGTGCCGGGTCCAGACGTCGTAGTCGTTCGGGTCGTGGGCCGGGGTGATCTTGACGCAGCCCGAGCCGAGCTCGGGCTTGGCCCACTCGTCGCAGATCAGCGGCATCTCGCGGTCGAGCAGCGGCAGGCGCACCCTGCGGCCGGCCCGCGCCATCTCGCAGAGCTTGACCAGCGATGGCAGCACCTCGGCCTGGCGCCGCTCGAGCTCGGCCAGCTCGGCCTCGACGGCAGCCCGATCCTTGTCGCTCGCCTTGGTCAGCGCCTGCTCGATGGTCTGGTGACGTGCCGCGAGCGCCGCCGTGGGGTCGGGGTGCACCGCCACGGCCGTGTCGCCGAGCATCGTCTCGGGGCGGGTGGTGGCGACCACCACGTGGGTCGGCTCATCAGGGCCGGGGTCGATCACCGGGTAGCGCAGGTGCCAGAAGTGGCCCTCGACGGTCTTGTGGTAGACCTCGTCGTCCGAGACGCTGGTCTGGAGGAAGGGGTCCCAGTTGACCAGCCGCTGGCCGCGGAAGACCAGGCCATCGGCGAACATCTTGAAGAACCAGTGACGCACCGCGCGGGCGCAGACGTCGTCCATCGTGAAGCGGTCGCGGCGCCAGTCGCAGCTGCAGCCCATCCGTTGCTGCTGGGAGACGATGCGCTGCTCGTACTGGTCCTTCCAGTCCCAGATTCGCCGCACCAGCTCTTCGCGGCCGATGTCGTGGCGGGTCAGCCCCTCGAGCTCCTTGAGCCGCTTCTCGATCACCGCCTGGGTCGCGATGCCCGCATGGTCGGTGCCAGGCATCCAGAGCGTGTTGTCGCCGATCATCCGGTGCCAGCGGATCAGCAGGTCCTGGATCACGTTGTCCATCGCGTGGCCCATGTGCAGGGCGCCGGTGACGTTCGGCAGGGGCATCATCACCACGTAGCGCTGGTCGGCGGGCCGTGGGTCGGGATCAGCGTCGAAGGCGCCGCTGTCGAGCCACAGCTGGTAGATCGATCCCTCGACCTCGGCCGGGACGTAGGTCTTGGCCAGGGCGGCAGCTGGGGCGGTGGCGGTCTCGTCGGGCATCAGCAATCTCCTCGCGCCGGGCGCGTTTAGGGCGACCTGCTGTTTGGCCCGATTCGGCGGCTTTTTCAAGCCTCCAACAGCAGAGCCGTTGAGAGCGGGCCTTGCGCGGCGGTGCTGGCAGACCCATCATATCCGTGGACAAGGTGCCCAGTTTCAGCATAGCTTGCCGGCTGCATGTGCGTGATTAACAGCCAGAGACCGCAGAAATAATCGTGAATCCCTGGGTCCTGCTCATCGGCGTCGCCGTCCTGGCTTGGCTCTACTTCTCGAGCAAGAAGGGCGGCGGTCTGACCCAGCGCGGCGTGCTGTCGTTCGGCAAGAGCCGCGCTCGCGAGGCCAGCAACGAGACGGCTTCCTTCGACGACGTCGCTGGCGTCGACGAGGCCCTGACCGAGCTGAAGGAGATGGTCGACTTCCTCAAGAAGCCCGACCGCTACGTCAGCCTCGGCGCCCGGATCCCCAAGGGGGTGCTGCTCGTCGGGCCGCCTGGCACGGGCAAGACGCTGCTCGCCCGGGCCGTGGCCGGCGAGGCGGGCGTTCCGTTCTACCAGCTGTCGGGCTCGGATTTCGTCGAGATGTTCGTCGGCGTCGGCGCGGCGCGGGTGCGCGACCTGTTCCGCAAGGCCCGCGACAACGCCCCCTGTATCATCTTCATCGACGAGCTCGACGCCCTCGGCAAGGCCCGCGGCGCTGGGGCGATCGCCCACGAGGAGCGCGAGCAAACGCTCAACGCCCTGCTGGTCGAGATGGACGGCTTCGACCCGTCGAGCGGCGTGATCTTGATGGCGGCCACCAACCGGCCGGAGATCCTCGACGGGGCGCTGCTGCGCGCCGGCCGCTTCGACCGGCACATCTCCGTCGACCGGCCAGACATCGAGGGGCGCCGCAAGATCCTCGAGATCCACGTCCGCGAGGTGAAGCTCGGCGAGGACATCGACCTCGCCTCGAGCGCCGCCCGCACGCCGGGCTTCGCCGGCGCTGACCTGGCGAACCTGGTCAACGAGGCGGCGCTACTCGCCGCCCGCCGGGGCAAGACCGCGGTGACGATGTCCGAGTTCGATGAGGCCCTCGAGCGGGCGATGATGGGCCTGGAGAAGAAGGGTCGGCTGCTGACACCCGCCGAGCGCAAGCTGGTCGCGTTCCACGAGCTAGGCCACGCGCTGGTGGCCGAGCTGCTGCCGGGGGCCGACCCGGTGCAGAAGGTGACCATCGTGCCCCGCGGCATCGGGGCGCTGGGCCTGACCTGGCAGGCG
>JAUVBO010000247.1 GCA_030591195.1 Pseudomonadota bacterium | reverse complement strand
GTTACCCCGACCGTGAGCCCTGCGCGCCAGCTTGCCCGCCAGCTGGCGGCTGCTCGGCGTCGCCAGCGGGCTGGTAGTCTGCGACAGGCGCGGGTCATTTCCTGATCACCTTGACTTGGGTTGCTGACGAGCGGCCGCGCACGTCGGGGTCGTACATTGCCTCGGCGTGGGCTGGCGGGGCGGTGAACCGTCCGGGGATCGTCGCCCGCACCAGGTACTCGAGGGTCAGGGTGCCCGATGAGATCCGGTCGGCGAAGGCCATCACCCGGTCGTCGCGCAGCTCCTTGTGGGTCCAACCGACGTGGCTGCGGTAACCGTAGCGGCGATAGCGCGGCCGCTGGTGGCGGACCCGGACCGAGGTCGCCAGCTTGCTGTTGACCGGCTCGAAGCCCGCGGGCAAAGGGTCGACCAGCGCGACCCAGTGGCGCTCCTGGCGGCTCCTGAGCCGGACCCTGACCTTGATCAGCTGGCCGGCTGCGGCCTGGGAGTTGGTCAGCGGCAGGCCGGTCTGGTGATCGAGGTAGGTTCGCTCGACGGCGAAGCCCCGGTCGACCGGCCGGTCCTGGCCGGTGGCCCGGCGGGCGAGCAGCAGGCGCACGGCGTAGCTCGCCCGGCCCTTGATCCGTAGCGCCAGCTCACCGGGCCTCAGCCGCGACAGGGCGCGGGAGAAGGAGACCACGCCACCGCGCCCACGACGGAGGTCGAAGCGCGCCAGGCGCTTGCCGCCGAGCGAGAGCCGGATCCGCGCGCGGTGGGCCGACCCGCGTCGAGCGAAGTCGGCCAGCGCCACCAGCGAGTAGATGTTGTCCTGGGTGTTGTACCAGCGGCCGCCGTTGCGGCGGGCCTGCTTGAGCCCCTCGACCAGCTTCGGGATCAGGGCGCTCTTCGGCGACGCCTCGAGCAGCGCCGAGAGCACGATCGCCGAGGAGCGGACGTTGGTGCCGAAGTAGTGGGCGAGCAGCGGCTTGTGGTTCGCCAGCCGGTTTTCGTCCACCGCGGCGGTGGCACCGTCTACCACCACCGCCTCGCTCAGCTCGCGGGTCAAGGTCGCCAGCTGGTCGGACGGTGCGCCGCCGAGCTTCATCGCCCGCAGCAGCATCGCGCGACCGTAGAGCGGCAGCGCGGCCCGCGCCTCGTAGAGCCGCGCGTTGAGGCCACCCTCGGGCTTGCCGGTGCGCGCCAGCACGTAGGCCGCCATCGCCATCGAGGCGCTCTCGCCGCCGGGCTCGATGGTCCGCCCCGAGCCGTTGGCCCAGTCGCGCAGGGCCTTGGCCCCGCGGGCGATCACCTCGCCGTCGACCCTGATCTTTGCCCGTCGCGCCTCGTCGAGGCCGTAGAGCGCATAGGCCGTGAGGTGGGGGTAGGCCCGGCCGCTCGGCCAGAGCGAGAAGTGGCCGTCCGGGTGCTGGTGGCGTCCGACCTTGGCCACCCCGGCGCGGATGAAGCGCCGCAGCCGGGGGCCGCGCAGCTGCTCGAGCGAGAGCGAGCGGGCGAGGTCCTCGACCTTGGTCAGCGGGATGAAGCCCGACAGCGTCTGCTCGAGGCAGCCGTAGGGGTAGCGGATCAGGTAGTGCAGGCTGTCGGCGAGCTCGCCGAGGCCGTTGCGGTCGATGGTCACCTCGAGCCGGCTGTCGGCAGCGAGCAGCGCGCCGCTGCTCTGGGTCGCCGCCAGCTGGCGCCAGTCGAGCGGTAGGCGCACGGTCTGGTCCTCGGCGACGCCGGCCCTGATCGTCTTGCGCTGCTTGACGACAGCTTGACCCACCGGCAGAGCCAGTCGCAGGGCGTCGTGGTGCTGGTCCATCGCGACGGCGAAGGAGAAGGTCGCCTGCTGCGCCGAGTCGCCGACGGTGGCCGGGAAGCTGACCCTCACCGAGCCGCCGTGGCGCAGGCGCACCCGTCGGGTCCGCCGCGAGAGGGTCGCGCCGCGGGCTCGAGCCCGCACCGTGACCAGGCCGTCCTTGTCGGTGTGGTTGTGCACCACCACGCCGACCTCCACCCGATCGCCGGCCGTGAGGAAGCGCGGCAGCACGGGCTTGGCCAGCAGCGGCTTGCTGATCGTGATCCGGGCTTCGCCGGAGCCGAAGCGGCTGCCGCGGTCGGCGGCCACCGCCATCAGCCTGAAGGCCGTCAGGTTGTCCGGCGCGTCGAAGGCGAAGCGCGCCTCGCCCCGGGCGTCGGTCGTAAGCGCCGGGGCCCAGTAGGCCGACGAGACGAAGCGCGAGCGGACCTTGGCCTGATCACCGAGGCCGCCGCCGTCGCCGCCCTCCTCGTCGCTCTCGAGGCCGCGGGGATCGTTGAGCCGGGCGATCCGGTTCCAGTTGGTCGAGGCGTCGATGCCGAGTCCCCACGGGGCGTAGAAGGCGCGCATCGGGTCGGGGGTGCGGTAGGCGATCAGCTGCAGCACGCCCTCGTCGGCGGCCGACAGCGAGACCTCGGCCGAGACCGGCTTGCCGTCGGCGTCGGTGATCTTCACCGTGCCGCGCACGGGCTCGCCGGGCTGGTAGTGGGCCCGCTCGGTGACGATCGCGACCTCGAGCCGCGAGCGCACCGAGGAGACCTTGAGGTTGGTCAGCCCGAGCTTGAACCGTGGCCGGCGGCGGTCGCCCTCGCCGGTGCGGCCGCGGACCAGCGCCACCGAGACGAAGACGTTCGGCGCGTGGAGCTCGCGGATCGGCACCTCGATCCCGGCCCCCGAGCTGCTCAGCTTGACCACCCGCGCCTCGAGGATGCCGTTGCGCTCGAGGGTCACCAGCGCGGTGGCACCAGACATCGCCGCTCGCGGCACCAGCCGCGCCGTCTCGCCCGGCCGGTACTCGGCCTTGGAGGCGACCAGCGACATCCGCGCTGACTCGTCACCGCTCCAGAACGCCTCGCCCTCGCCGATGACCCAGAGGTAGCGCGAGGCGGCGACCCGCCTGCCGCGCCGGTCGCGCGCCTCGAGCCGGACGATGTATTCGCCCGGCTGGTGGATGACGATCCGCTCGGTGCCGCTCTCGGCGGTCTGTGGGATCTTCACCGCGCGGGTCCAGATCGGCTCGTGCTTGCGGCTGCAGCGCCAGCGTGCCCGGTGTCCGGTGCTCTGCTGCTCGTAGCCGCAGCGGTGACGTTCGCGGACCAGGCTCAGCGTGGCCTTGGTGCCGACCCGGGTGCCGTCGGGCGCCACCGCCACGGTGTTGACCGAGAACGGCATCTTGACCGCCTGGACGTACTCCTGGGGGTGCAGCCCGACATAGAGGTCCGTGCGGTGGGCGGTGATCACCGCCCGCTTGGTCACTGCCTGGTCGGTCTGATCGGTGACCGTCGCCTGGATCAGGTAGTCGTGGGTCTCCGCCAGCTGGCGGTTCGAGTCGACGAAGCTGAAGCGGTAGCGGCCGCGGTCGTCGGTCTCGCCCCCGCCGTCGGCGACGAAGCTCGGGTGGCTCGAGCGCCCGTAGTAGCCGCTCCAGTAGTAGCGGCCGGCCGCCGCGTCGTCGGAGAAGGCGTACTGGCCGAGCCCCTTGAAGCGCAGCCGGTGGCGGCGTCGCTGGACGCTCCAGCGAACCCGCGAGCCGTGCACCGGCGCGCCGAAGAGGTAGCGGGCGCCGAGGTCGAGCTTGAAGGTCTTGCCGAGCCGGCTGTGCTTGCCTCCGCGAGAGTCGAGCGACAGCTCGTAGCTGACCTTGCGGAACTCCTCGACCTGGAAGCGCTCGCGAAAGGTCTGGCCCTTGATCTCCGCGGTGACCAGGTAGTCGCCGAGCCGGGCGTGAGCGCCGAGCGGCAGGTTGAAGTGAAAGCCGCCGAAGGCCGACAGCTTGAGCCGCCGGCGATAGACGTTGCTGCCCCGCGGGTCCTTGACCGCGATGCGGATCCGCTGCTTGGCCGCGGGCACCCGCGGCGTCTGGCCGACCCTGATCTCGCGCACCAGCCCCTTGAAGTGCACTCGCTCGCCCGGCCGATAGATGCCGCGGTCGGACTGGATGAAGCCTCGCACCCGGCTCAGGCCGGCCTTGCGGTCGACCGGCACGCCGAAGTTCCAGACCTGGATCCCGTTGGCCCAGTTGCCGTCGACCACCGCCATGTCGTCGCCCTTTTCGACCACCGCGATCATCCGCTGGGCCCGATAGCTGTCGAAGTCGTGCTCGGCGGTGCCCGTGGGGGAGAGCAGCGTGGTCGTCCCCGGCAGCCGGCAGATCCCCTTGGCGTCGGTGCGGCCGGTGAAGACCTTCTTTCCCTGCGGGCTGTAGAGCGTCACCCGCGCGTCGGCCACGGGCTGTCCGTCGGTGGTGCTGGCGACCCAGACCAGCCCCGAGGCGGTGCCGGCCTTGACCAGCACTCCGAGGTCGGTGGCGTTGGCCAGCAGCCGGAAGGGGTAGCGGTAGTAGTAGTAGCCGCGCTCCTTGCCCCGGTGGCGCAGGCTGCGCTCGACCTGGGCTGCGCGGAGCTCGGCGAGGAACAGTCCGCTGCCGAGCTTTCCTCCGGCCTTGCCCGAGCCGCGGCGGTCGCAGAGGCGTCCGAGCCGCAGGCGGTGCAGCTCCCACTTGTTACGCTTGGTCGAGGCGGTGACGGTGCTGCGGCGAGGCTTGATCCGCAGCCGCTTCCAGTCGACGGCCCGGATGTCACTCGAGGCCGAGAACCACGGGTCGTAGTCCATGCTCGAGGTCAGCAGCTTGACGATCTGGTGCTTGGGGACCCGGGCGCAGGCGACGCGGAAACGCGAGACGTTGCGCGACCAGACCGGGTAGCCGCCGCTGCCGCGCTCGAGCGCGAAGATGCCCTTTTCGAGGCTGAGCTGGGGTGAGGCGTCGCCGGTCTTGAAGCTGAAGCGGTAGCGCTTGCCGAGCCGCTGGCCGTGGATGTCGGTCAACGCGCCCTTGACCTTGACCCGGTAGCGGGTCGAGACCCGCAGGTCGACCTCGGTGGTGTAGCGGGTGCCGGAGCGGTCGAGCCAGCCGCGGCGAAAGCCGCGCACCGGGGGGTGGATCGACAGTCCAGCGCGCAGTTGCTCGAGCTTGACCGGGGTCGAGAGCTCGATCCGGATCCGCACCTCGTTGGCCGAGACCTGGGCGCCCCGCGGTCCGGCCGAGGTCACCGCGAGCCGCGGGTAGGTGGTCAGCCCGGTGACGAAGGCCGCGGCGAGGGGCGCGTTGCCGCCCTCGCCGGAGAGGCCGGCGCAGCGAAGCTCGTAGCGCTCGCCGCCGGCAAGGTCCCTGCTCGGCGCGAGGGCAACGCTGCTGACCCGAGCCTGGGTGTCGGGCGTGATCAGTGGCACGTCGCCGGCCGGGTTACCACCGAGGCGCAGGGTGCAGTGGTCGAGCACGTCGCTGGCGATCACCGGCTGGTTGAAGCGCAGGGCAAAGGTCGGCCGCGGCGGTGCGGCGGCGGGGTCGATCCCCGACAGCCCGCGCACCGCGAGGGGGCGGTGGACGAAGGCGAACCGCTGTTGGTCCTTCTTGGCTCGCGTGGCGAGGGTGCCGAGCAGCGAGACGACGTAGCGGGTCGATGGACGGAGGCCGGCCAGCGGCCGGAGCACCAGCGTCTGGCGGTCGGTCCAGTGGCCCGCGACCTTGACCGGAGGCTGGATCGCCACCGGTGGGCTGGACAGGGCTCGCCCCACCGTCCGCTCGTCGACCACCGGGTGGTTGAAACGCAGCCTGATCGGTGCGCGGGGGTCGTCGTTTTGCTCCTGCGGAGAAAACGAG
>JAUVBO010000739.1 GCA_030591195.1 Pseudomonadota bacterium | reverse complement strand
GGTGGTCGGCCGGGAAGATGCCGTCGGCCTCGGCCGCCGCGAAGCGCGGCGCGGCCGGCGCGGCGCCGAAGCGATAGTAGTCCGCCGCCGAGCTCGGCAGCGTCCGCATCTCGGCGCGGATCTTCGTCAGCAGCGTCTGATCGTCGGGCACCCGCTCGTCGGCACAGTTCGAGACGTGGACGTGCACGTCGGGGCCGCCGATACCCAGCGAGGTGATCTCCTGGGACTTGCCGCCCTTCACCAGCGCCGCCCCCGCGATCACCATGTAGGCCTGCTCGGTCATGTAGACCTTGTCGCTGATGATCGGCATGTAGCCGCCGCCGGCGATGCAGTCGCCGAACACCCCGGCGATCTGGGGCACGTGGTTGGCCGAGAGCAGCGAGTTGCGCTTGAAGATGTGGCCCGCGCCGATCTTGCCAGGGAAGGTGTTGGCCTGCTCCGGCAGGAAGAGGCCCGAGCAATCGACGAGGTAGATCACCGGGATCCGCAGCCGCAGCGCCACCTCCTGCGCCCGCTCGATCTTCTCCGGCGTCAGCGGCCACCAGGATCCGGAGGCCACGGTGTTGTCGTTGGCGATCACCACCGTGTAGCGACCCTCGACCTTGACGAACGCCGTGATCACCCCGGCCGATGGCGACGGTCGACCGTTTTCGCCGCCGAAGATCCGGCCATAGTTGACGAAGGTGTTGATCGGGTAGACGTCGGTCCCGGGGTCCTTGAGGGCCTCGATCCGCTCCCAGGTGGTGAGCTTGCCCTTCTTGTGCACTCGGTCGACGTAGGTCGGGCCCCAGCCCCGGTGAACCTCGGCGCGCCGCTCGGCGAGCAGCTCGCCGTGCTCGGCCATGCGCTCGAGGTTCTGCCGGTAGTCCTGATCCGAGAAGGCCTCCTCGATCGAGGAGCCGATGGGATGAAGAAAAACCTTGGCCACGGTGTCTCTCCTATGACCGAACGAGATGAGCGTCAGCCGAGCATCCGGCCGATCAGTCCCGTGTCGTAGTCGCCGCTGACGAAGCCTTCCTCAACGAGGATCTGCTGGTGCACCGGGATCGTCGTCTTGATCCCCTCGACCCGGAACTTCGACAGCGCGTCGAGCATGCCGAGGCGCGCCGTCTCTCGATCCGGGCCGGCGACGATCAGCTTGCAGATCATCGAGTCGTAGTAGACCGGGATCCGGTACCCAGAGCGGACGTGGCTGTCGACGCGGACGCGCACGCCGGCGCCCTCGACGTCTGCCGGCGGCTCGAAGACCTCGACCAGGCCCGGCGATGGCCTGAATCCATCATAGGGATCCTCGGCGTTGATCCGGCACTCGATGGCGTGGCCCTCGAGCGAGATCTGGTCCTGGGTCACCGAGAGGGCGTGGTTCGCCGCGACGCGGATCTGCTCCTGCACCAGGTCGAAGCCGGTGACCATCTCGGTCACGGGGTGCTCGACCTGGAGCCGGGTGTTGACCTCCATGAAGTAGAGGTTGCCCTCGGGGTCACGGAGAAACTCCATCGTCCCGGCGCCGACGTAGCCGATGGCCGTGACTCCCTCGCAGACCCGGGCGCCCAGCTCCTCGCGGAGCTTGGCGTCGACCACCGTCGAGGGCGACTCCTCGATCAGCTTCTGGTGCGACCGCTGGACCGAGCACTCCCGCTCGCCGAGGTGCACCGCGTGGCCGAAGGCGTCGGCCATGAACTGGAACTCGATGTGGCGGCCGTTCTCGACGAACTTCTCGACGTAGAGCCCGGCGTTGCCGAAGGCCTTGCCCGCCTCGAGCGATGCCTCCTCGAAGGCCGCGGCGAAGGATGCCTCCTCGCGGCAGATGCGCATCCCCTTGCCGCCGCCACCAGCGGTGGCCTTGAGCAGCACCGGGAAGCCGAAGTGCCTGGCGATCTCGAGGGCCTCGTCGCCGCCGACCACGCCGTCGGACCCGGGCACCACCGGCAGGCCGGCAGCCTTCATCGTCCGCCGCGCGGTGGCCTTGTCGCCCATCACCCGGATCACGTTGGGCGACGGGCCGATGAAGGTGAACTTGCCCTGGTGGCAGAGCTCGGCGAACAGGGCGTTCTCGGCGAGGAACCCGTAGCCCGGGTGGATCGCCTTGCACTCGGTCTGCTCGGCCGCCTGGAGGATCGACGTCATCTTGAGGTAGCTGTCGCCGCTCTTGGCGCCGCCGACGCAGACCTTCTCGTCGGCATGTTCGAGGTGGGGCGAGTCGGCGTCGGCTTCGGAGTAGATCGCCACCGACTCGATGCCCATCTCGCGGCAGGCACGGATCACCCGCAGGGCGATCTCGCCACGGTTCGCGATCAGGATCTTCTTGAACATGGTGTCCCTAAGGTTTGTGGCCCCGACATAGCTGCCCCGTTACTTCTGGCGATCCGTCTCGACGTCGGGCCGCCAGGCGGACTTGCGCCGCTCGAGGAAGGCGGCCATGCCCTCCTGACCCTCGTCGCTCATTCGCAGCCGGGCGATCATCTCGGCGGTGAAGGGGCCGGCCTCGTCGAGGCTCATCTCGGCCACCTGCCGCACCATCCGCTTGCAGGTCGCCAGCGCTCTCGGCCCGCTGGTGACCAGGCGCTCGACGTAGCCGTCGACCACCCGGTCCAGCTCGTCGATCGGCACCGCCCGGTTGGCCAGGCCGCACTCGACGGCCTTCTGCGCGGTGAGCCGTTCCCCGGTGATGAAGTACTCGCGCCCGTAACGCTCGCCCACCCGCTTGAGCACGTAGGGCGAGATGCACGCCGGCACCAGGCCGATCTTGACCTCGGAGAAGGAAAAGACCGCGCTGTCGGCGGCGACGACGACGTCGCAGACGGCCACCAGGCCGGTGCCGCCGCCGATCGCCGGGCCGTTGATCCGACCGATCACCGGCTTCGGCAGCTCGTAGATCTCGCGCATCAGCTGCGCCAAGTATAGCGAGTCCTGGTAGTTCTCCTCGTAGGTGTACTTGAGCACCCGCCCCATCCAGTGCAGGTCAGCACCAGCGCAGAAGGCCTTGCCTTCCCCGGTGAAGACCACCACCCGCACCTGGTCGTCGTCCTTCAGGCCGGCGAAGACCTCGCGCAGCTCGCGGATCATCACCTCGTTGAAGGCGTTGCGGATCTCCGGCCGGCACAGGGTCACCCTGGCCACTGGCCCCTGTCGCTCGACCCTCGCCGTCTCGTAGGTCTTGGTCAAATACTCAGCAACCAACAGAGCCCCCTTTGGGACAAAAAAAGACAAACAACCCGCGCTCTTGCAAGTCCAGCTCGCGTGGGCGCGCGCAGCATACCACGACAGCCGATGGCAGAGAATGGCAGGTGCAGCGCGGACGCCGGTCCATCAAGACTGCGG
>JAUVBO010000968.1 GCA_030591195.1 Pseudomonadota bacterium | reverse complement strand
GGCGCAGACGCCACCGAGCTTCTGGGCCTGGGCGACGACGTGCAGCGCGAGCGTGGTCTTGCCCGAGGACTCGGGGCCATAGATCTCGACCACCCGGCCGCGCGGCATGCCACCAGTGCCCAGGGCGATGTCCAGCCCTAGCGAGCCGGTCGGGATGACCTCGATCTCCCTGAGCAGGCTGTTGCTGTCGCCCAGCCGCATGATCGCGCCCTTGCCGAACTGCTTCTCGATCGAAGCCACGGTGAGCTCGAGGGCCTTGTCGTGATTGCTGTTGTCTGAAGCCATCAGGTCGCTCTCCTTGGGACGTGTCGCGCCGAGCATACTGAACTTTTGTTCAGATACCAAGAGGCTTGTCCGGTCAAAGAAGCAACGAATGGTTTTTATTGATCTACTTCGGGTCCTGCGGCGGAAAGCACGACGCGCCGCAGGGCCTCGTACTCGGCCCCCTTGCGCTGCAGCACGCTCCGGTAGAACGCCACCTCGCTGGCCACGCAGGAGCCGATCTCCCGGTCAGCGAAGGGCGAGACGATATCGCCGTCGCCCTGCTTGACCCGCCCCAGAGTCAGGTGCGGTTGGATCTCGCGCTTGTCCGGCGCGAAGCCCAGGTCGTCGAGCCACCCGTTGACCTCGCTGGCGAGCTTGACCACCGCGCCGTCCGCGTCGTCGACCCCGAGCCAGATCACCCGCGGCTTGCTCTGCTCGGGAAAGGCGCCGACGCCACGGACGATCACCGGCAACGCGGGCCAGCGGGCGAGGTTGCGCTCGAGGGTGTCGCCGATGGCCGTCGCGGCCTCCTCGGGGATCTCGCCGAGGAACCGCAGGGTCACGTGCATGTTTGGTGGGGGGACCCAGGCCACGCGCAGCTCGGCAGCCGCGGCAGCGCTCCTGAGCTCGGCCTGCAGCTCGGCCACCTGCTCCACAGTCTCGATCGGCAGGTTCAGCGCGATGAACGCGCGGATCCGATTCATTGGACACCTCCTCCGCTGGTCACTGGCCTGAAGCGCCCGCCGAGCGGCTCCTGCTCGGCCTCGCCGTCGCTCGCCCTGCCCTCCTCGGCCCGCAGCTCGCGGTAGACCAGCCAGTGGGCAATGTAGGCCGACAGTCGCTTGATCCGCGGCCGGTCGTAGCCGGCGAAGACCCGGTGCAGGTGCCGGCACGGGCCGTCCGGGCCGGCCACGGCGAAGTGCACCGTGCCCACCGGCTTGGTCGGCGTGCCGCCGCCCGGACCCGCGATACCCGAGATCGACGCGCCGTAGGTAGAGCCCCCGATTCGCCGTGCACCACGAGCCATGGCCTCGACGCAGGCCCGGCTCACCGCGCCATCGGTCTCGAGCACCTCCCGGGGAACGCCGAGGACCTGGTGCTTGGCGTCGTTATGGTAGGTCACGGCGCTGAGCCGGAAGACGTCGCTGCTGCCCGCGGCGCTGGTGATCAGATCGCCCGCGAGCCCGCCGGTGCACGACTCGGCCAGCGACAGCGTCGCCCCGGCCTCGCGCAGGGCGGCGACCATCGCGTCGGCGAAGCTCGCCTCACCGACGGTGAAGATGTTGCGCCCGACCCGGGCCTGCATCTGCTCGCCGAGCGATTCGATCACCTGCTGGACCTCGGGGGAGGCGACCTCGAGCCCCGCCGGCGGCCGCACGACATGGGTCACGTGGATCTCGGGGAAGGTCGCGCGGTAGTGCACCGTCACCTCGCAGCCGCCGAGGTCCACCGCTTCGAGCAGGCCCTTGAGGTGATGGTCGACCTGAGCCTCGGCCAGGCCAAACAGCTTGTAGCGCGCGAGCGCGGCCGGGCGACCGCCGAGCCGCTCGCCGAGCATCGGCGCGACGGTGGCGTCGAACATCCGCTTCAGCTCCCGGGGCACACCCGGAAGGCAGCAAACCACACAGCCATCGATCTCGACCGCGAAGCCCGGGGCGGTGCCCACCGGGTTGTCGATGATCTGTGCCCCCCGCGGGACCCAGGCCTGCTTCTCGTTGTTCGGCGTCAGCTCCAGCCCGATGCTGGCGAAACGATCACGGATCGTCTGCAGCGCGCCCTCGTCGAGCTCGAGGGGCACGCCAGCGACCTTGGCCACCGCCTCGGAGGTCCGGTCGTCGTCGGTCGGGCCCAGGCCCCCGCTGACCAGGACGGCGCCAGCTCGTCGGACCACTCCCGCGAGGGCGGCGGTGATCGCCGCGAGCTCATCGCCCACCGTCGACGTTCCCTGCAGGGCGAGCCCCTGGTGGTAGAGCCGCGACGCCAGCCAGGCCGAGTTCGTGTCCTGGAGCTCGCCGCGGAGCAACTCGTCGCCGGTGGTGAGGATCTCGATCCTGCTGGTGCTCATCTTCTCGCTCGGTTGCCAGCGCGTGAAGTTACTATCGTTGGTTCAGAGTTGGCAGGGTTTTGCGTTCATCAACGACGGTCGAGGAAGCCATCCATTGGCTTCTCTCTGCCATTTCCTGCCCTTACGCCGACGGACGATTGACGAACCAGGGCTTTTGGAGTACACCTTCATCTAAGGGCTCCATGAATGCCATAAGGGCTGCATGAATGCGAATCCGGTACGCGGCAAAAACCGATGTCGGGATGAAGAGGACTCATAACGAGGACTACTTCAGCCTGATGGAAGACGAGCAGCTGTTCATCGTCGCCGACGGGATGGGCGGC
>JAUVBO010000459.1 GCA_030591195.1 Pseudomonadota bacterium | reverse complement strand
CCCTCGCGCTGAAGTACATGGCAGAGAGGACCGCCGTGTCCTCCGGCACCCGCTGGGACGGCGACGTGAGCACGCTAGAGGATGTCACCGGGATCAAGCGCGACGAGGCCTTCGCCAAGCTGCAGGAGGTGCTCCACCAGGACGGCGTCCAAGCCACCCGCTTGCTCTGGAACACCTACAAGCCCCACCTCCACGTCTGGATCCCGTTCGCGATCATCGGCGGCGTCGCCGCCGTCGCGCTGTTCATCTTCGGCCGCCTAGCCCGGCGCTGGAAGGACATGAACGCTTGATCGGGTTGTCACGGCGCTAGCGCATGAGCTAGCGTCAGCGCAGTCACCCAAAGACCAGCTATCGCTCGCAACCCGAACGGGAGGAAACCCATGTCCTTTGCACTGCCCGAGTTGCCTTTTGCCAAGGACGCGCTCGCGCCGCACATCTCGGCGGAGACGCTCGATTTTCACTACGGCAAGCACCACCAGGCGTACGTGACCAACCTCAACAACCTCACCGAGGGCACCGGCTGGGCCGACAAGACGCTCGAGGAGATCATCAGGGGTAGCGACGGTGGTCTGTTCAACAACGCCGCCCAGGTGTTCAACCACACATTCTACTGGAGCGGCCTCAAGCCCGGCGGCGGCGGGGCACCGACCGGCAAGCTCGCCGAGGCGCTCGAGGGTCCCTTCGGCGGCTTTGCCAAGTTCAAGGAGCAGTTCACCAAGGCGGCAGCGACTCACTTCGGCTCGGGCTGGGCCTGGCTGGTCAAGGACGCGGCAGGCAAGCTGAGCATCGAGTCCACGGCCAACGCCGCCTGCCCGATCACCAAGGGCCAGACCCCGCTGCTGACCTGCGATGTCTGGGAGCACGCCTACTACATCGACTATCGCAACGCGCGTCCCAAGTACATCGAGGCGTTCTGGAACCTCGTCAACTGGGACTTCGTCGCCGCCAACCTCGGCTGACTGGGAGAGGCTGCTGACCATGCAACGCTATCCGATTCTGCTCTCCCTGGCGGCCCTGGTCCTGCTCGCCGTTCACGCCTGCTCGTCGACCAGCGACGACGTTCAGGGCTGCGATCCGGCCTGCGCCGCGGGGATGATCTGCAACCTCGCGACCAAGACCTGCGAGCCCCAGGGCGGCACCTGCAATCCACCCTGTGCCGCCGCGAACAGCACCTGTTCCGCTGCGGCAGTCTGTGTCTGCACGGGTGGCTACTCCGACTGCAACACCGACATCGGCGCCGGCGCGGGCGGTGACGGCTGCGAGTGCAACGGGGCGTGCAACGGCACCCAGTGCGGCGGCGGACCGCCCCCATGTCAGCCGACGATAGTCAAGGCCTGCGGCGACGCGACCAACTACTGCGACGGCACGACCTGTGTCCCCTGTCCGGCGGGCAAGTACAACTGCGACGGCCTGCAGGACTGCGAGGCAGACATCGAGTGCGGCTCTGAGGGCTGCGAGACGATGGGCGACAACACCTGCGCCAGCCAGAACCAGTTCTGCGACGACCAGACCGGGGCATGTACGCCCTGCCCGGCGGCGACCTTCAACTGCGACCGCTTCGGCGGCGACTGCGAGTGCACCACCGGCTGCGACGGCAACAGCTGCACCCAGCAATGCACCACCACCACGGGCTGCGCCGACAGCGGCTTGTTCTGTGACGGCGGCCAATGCAAGCCGTGCGCCACGGGACGCTTCAACTGCGACAACATCGGCGGCTGCGAGTGCGACAGCAACGGCTGCGACGGCACCAAGTGCAAGGGCGAGCGGACCTGTGACTACCTCGACACCAACAACCCCTGCGGCGATCCCGAGCTTTGGTGCTACGAGAACGTCTGCCAGAAGTGCAGCGACCTGAACAACGACGGCGTGGTCGACTACTTCAACTGCAACGGCACCAAGGGCTGCGAGTGTGACAAGGACGGCTGCAACGGCCAGCTGTGCGCCGGCAGCTGCACCGGGGGGGAGTGCTAGCGACTACAGCTCGAGCTCGGCGTTGACCCGGGCGACCCGCTGCGCGGTCTGCTCAGCGAAGCCCCGAACCATCGCCACGTTCCTCGCGCCCGCGGCGGCGACCTCTGCGAGGTTGTCGAGGTCGATGCCACCGATGGCCACCACCGGGATCCGCACCGCCGCCACCACCTCCCGCACCGTCTTCAGGCCGATCGGCTGGTAGTCGGGCTTGGTCGGGGTGCCGTAGACCGGCCCGATGCCGATGTAGTCGGCGCCCTCGGCCTCGGCCCGCCGGGCTTGCGCGAGCGAGTGGGTCGAGATGCCGATCAGCGCTGCGTCGCCGAGGACGGCCAGCGCCTCGCGCAGGGGAAGGTCATCCTGCCCGAGGTGGACCCCGTCGGCCTCGACGACCAGCGCCAGGTCGACCAGGTCGTTGATGATCAGCAACGCTCCGGCCTCGCGGGTCAGCACCCGAATCTGCCGCGCTTGCTCGAGCATCGCTCGTCGCGGAGCACGCTTGTTGCGGTACTGAATCACCAGCGCCCCGGCCCGGCAGGCGGCGCGGGCCACGGCGACCGCGTCGCCGCTGGTGATCACATACGCCCCCCAGGGCGGCCCAGTGGCGCTCATGAGCTGCGCCCGGCGCCGTCGCAGCGCGCGACCAGCATCTCGGCGATCTTGGCTCCCGAGAGCAGCATCCCACCGAAGATCGGCCCCATTCGCGGCGCGCCCCTGGCGGCGTTGGCCGCCATGCCGGTGACGAACAGCCCCGGGTAGACCTCGTCGGCGTTCTCCAGCGTCCGGAGCTCGCCCTCGCCGGCCCACATCGACATCTCGCCGACCACCTTGCCCGTGCGTGTCCGCAGGTCGGTGTCCAGCTTGCGCGCCACCAGGGAGCAGACCTCGGCCGGGTGCCCGGTGCCGTCGACCACATACCGGGCGCGGATGGTCAGGGGGTCGACGTGCATCCCGAGGCGAGCCACCGGCGACCACTGCAAGACGAGCCCCGAGACGCGCTTGTCGCCCTGCTGCTCGCGGAACATCACGTCCTCGACCGTGACGGCGTTGAAGATCGGCGTGCCCGCCCGGACGCAGCGGGCGATCAGCGTCGCCGTGGTCTCGACGCTGTCGGCGGTAAAATATCCCTCGCTGCCGCAGGGGATGACCCGAACACCCAGCCTCTCGGCCAGGGCCAGGGCGCTCCGCTGGATCACGATCTCGTTGAACATCATCGCCCCGCCCCACATGCCACCGCCCGGAGCGAGCGTCGCGTCGAACAGGGCGGCCTTGACGCCAGCCTCGCCGAGCAGCACGCCGGCCACCAGGTTCGACGGCCCTGCCCCGGCGAGGGCCACCTCGAGCTCGAGGGCGTCAGTCAGCTTGGCGAAGTAGCGCTCGATGATCGCGCGCGAAATAGTCACGTCGTCCAGTTGCATCTTGGCTCCTCCTAGCGGTCCGCGCCGTCGGCGTGGTCGAGGGTCTTCATCGCGCAGAGCTCGCCGCACATCGAACACTCGTCCGTCTCGGCGTTGGTGCTCTGCTCGCGATACTCGCGTGGCTTGCGTCCGTCGATCGCCTGCTCGAACATCGCCGTCCAGTCGAACCGGCGACGGGCGGCCGAGAAGGCCTCGTCGCGGCGCCAGGCAGCCTGGTTGCCCTTGGCCAGATCGGCGCTGTGGGCGGCGATCTTTGCCGCGATCACCCCGTCGCGCACGTCCTCCACCGAGGGCAGCCGAAGGTGCTCGGCCGGGGTGACGTAGCAGAGAAAGGAGGCGCCGAAGGAGGCAGCCAGCGCGCCACCGATGGCCCCGGCGATGTGGTCGTAGCCCGGCGCGATATCGGTGGTCAGCGGTCCGAGCACATAGAACGGGGCGCTGTCACAGACCTCCTTCTGCATCGCCACGTTGAGGCGAATCTGGCTCAACGGCACGTGGCCGGGTCCCTCGACCATCACCTGCACCCCGGCCTCCCGAGCCCGCCGAGTCAGCTTGCCCATCACGTGCAGCTCGTGAAGCTGAGCCTCGTCGGTGGCGTCGCACACTGCCCCCGGCCGCAGGCCATCACCGAGGCTGAGCGTGACGTCGAAGCGCCGGGCGATCGAGAGCACCTCGTCGAAGTGAGCAAAGAGCGGGTTCTCCTCGCCGTGCCGCTGCATCCAGCGGACGAGGAACGATCCTCCGCGCGAGACCACGCCCATGCTCCGGCGATCGATCAGCGGCAGCGCCGCCCGGGTCAGCCCACAGTGGACCGTGATGAAGTCGATGCCTTGGGCGGCGTGACGCTCGATGGCCTCCAGCAGGACCTCGGCCGTGACCCGCGCGATCCCTTCCGGCCCAACGCGGGCGAGCACGTCGTAGATCGGCACGCTTCCGACGAGGATCCCCGAGCGCTCGATGATCGCGCGGCGGATCCGGTCGAGGTCGCCGGCGATGCTCAGATCCATCACCGAGTCGGCGCCGAGCTCACACGCCGCGTCGAGCTTGATCAGCTCGT
>JAUVBO010000376.1 GCA_030591195.1 Pseudomonadota bacterium | reverse complement strand
TCATCGGCGTAGACCTTGAGGTAGTAGGTGCCGCCCGGCAGGTCGTCCGGGAGCGGCAGCGTGATGCTGGCCTGTCGGCTGTCGAAGGTGACGACGCGCTCGAACAGCACCTTGTGGTTGGCGGCGTGGTAGTTGGCCTCGATCACCTGGTCGCGCCGCGGGTCACCGTCGGGTGGGACCGGCTCGATCGGGCCCAGTCGATCGCGGCGGCTGATCTCGAACGAGAACCGCGCCTCGCCCGCGGGGAGGTGGGCGCCGAAGGTAGCGCTCGCGTCGAGGGTGTCGCCCGCGGCGAGCGACGGGCTCGACAGCTGCCACTGCACTGCCGCCGCGGACGTACTGGATTCGCATCGCCGGGTCCCCGAGCAGGGGGTACATGTGCACGTGCATCCGGCGCAGGGCGATCCGTTCTTCCTCGGAGAAGATCGCTGAGGCGATCAGCTCGAGGTAGCTACGGAAGAGATCATCCTGACCGACCAGGCGGCGCTTCGCTCGATCGAGGAGCAGTCCGACGGTCGGTGCCTGCTGCTCGGTCGCCACCGCGGCCAGCTCGCGGACCAGCATCACGTTGGCGTACGGGTGCGAGATCTCCGTCGAGGCGATCACCGCGGCGGGGCCGTGGGGGTGGCGCTGGAGCTGCTCGGCGAGCGAGTCGCCGTGGTCGAAGGCGCCGGTCCAGCAGGCGATGAGCAGCAGCAGCGGCGCCTTGTTCTCGATCCGCAGCGCCTCGTCGAGGCGGTGGTGGTCGAGGATCGGATAGCTCGCGCCGCGCCACTCGAGCGGGGCGAGGCTCTCCTTGTCGCCGTGGCCGATATAGGCGGTGACCAGCGAACCGCTGTTGAGCTGCTGGTAGACGCGGTCGCTGAAGCGCTCGGGCGGGTGGACGTACTCCGAGCCCTCGAGACCGTAAGAGAACACGACATCGTAGCTGTAGCTGAGCGAGTCCAAGATCTCGGTGATGAAGCTGCCGATCAGCTGGTCGTAGGTCGGCCCGAAGCCGGCGCTCGAGGCGACGGCGTTGAGCCGTCGGTTCCAGGGGCCGACGCGGTAGTCTCGCTCGTAGGCCGCGACCCGCTCGCGCGCCTGGTCGACCTGCTCGTCGGTGTTGGCCGGGATCCGGCCGACCGACAGGTCGGGGAGGTGGTCGCCGTCGATGTCGGCGTAGAGGTTGTCCGAGGAGATGTCGCTCGGGATCTCGGCGTGTCGGTAGGGGTCGTGGTAGGTGCCGACCGGCAGGTGCTCGTCGGCGTCACCGATCAGCAACAGGTAGAACGGGCGCGTTAGGTCGCGTCCCTGCTCGTAGCGCGCGCGCACGTGGGCGCCGATCGCCGCGATCCTGTCCTGCTTCGTCGCCCCCGTCCTCGATAGCTCGCCCACCAGCGCGAGCTCGACCACGTGACCCGAGGCAGCGCGGAAAGCGCGGTAACGCTCGGCCGAGGCGGCGAGGCGGTCACCCGCGATGATCAGGTAGTCGACCTTGCCGCCGCTGGGCGGATCGGCCCGTCGCGGCTGCGGCCGCTCGATGTCGCCGAGCGGCCTTGCCTCGCCAGGGGCTTGGGAGCTCGGCGGTGGAGCGCAGGCCGACATCGCGCAGCTCACGGCGACGACGAGCACGAGGCGCGGTGAACAGATCATCCCGACGATCCGTTGCATGTCGCACGCCAAGGGGGCGACCTCGAAAATGGTCGTCATTATCCAGGCACGGTGGCGACGCCACCCTGCGGGTGGCTAAGCGTGTGGCCACGACGGGTGCAAACAGCTGTCTCCAGCCACGTGGCCCTGGATCGGGCTCCCTACGCCCATTTAATGAGCGCCGAGGAAGCCCTGGAGATCGTTTACTTCCAAGATTGATCTGCGTGACTTTCCTGTGATATAAGCACACGTGCCAACTTGACTGATTTTCCCAATCAATCTGCGGGGTCTGGGCCCATTTGGTAGCGGTTTATGGGGAACGCCCGCCCACTCATGGGGATACCATGAACGAGATCAAGCAGCGCCTCCTAAGCTCCCGTGACTGGCCGAGTCTGATCGAAACGCTCGAGGCCGAAGCCGAAGCGCTCGAGAGTCGGGAAGAGAAGTCCCGCCGGCTGTACGCGCTGGGGCAAGCGTGCGAGAAGCTCTTCCTGCGCAAAGACAAGGCCATGGTGAACTACCAGAAGGCCTTCAAGCTCTTTCCCCAGGACGTGCGGCCTCTGGTACGTGCGCGGTCGATCTACCGCGAGATGGGCAACCTGAAGATGGTTGCCAAGCTGATGGACTTTCAGCTCAAGGTCTCCACCGATCCCCAACAGCGCCAGGAGCTGCTGGTCGAGTTGGTCTGGACCCTCGTCGACCTCGGGATGGCCGAGCCAGCGCGAGCGAAGCTCGACGAGGCCCGCGAGATCAACCCGGAGTCAGACGTAATCAAGGAAGCCGTCGCCACGCTCGGCTACGACCAGAGCACCTGGCTGGACGAGGTCCAGCGGCTCTCCGAGCTGTCCGAGTCGGCGATCCGCGATGTCGCCGCCGACATCCTCGTCCGCGCCTACCGTATCGCCGCGCTCGAGGGTGGTGACCCCGGCGACCGCGAGGCGCTGCTGCGCAAGGCCGTCGAGCGGGACGTGCACCATGAGATGGCGAACTTCCTGCTCGAGGCGATGCTCTCGGAGCAGGGCCGGCCGGACGAGATCGTCCAGCTACAGGAGGGACGCGTCTCGAGCGTGCCGACCGAGGAGCAGTCGAAGCTCTTTCGCGACTTCGCCGCCCAGTGGGCGATCCGCTTCGTCGATCTGACGAAGACGGCCTGGTTCTACGACCGCGCCCTCGACTCGTTCTACAACGATGGCGCCGATCCGTTCCCGGGGCACCTCGCGGCGTTCCACCTGCTGCGGGAGGTTCGGGGCCAGCAGGGGGCGTGGGAGGAGCTGCTGCGCCTCGCCGACGCCGGCCTGCAGGGCCTGATGCTCGAGGACGACCAGTGCGGCCTCGCGATCCAGGCGGCCGAGATCGCCTGGAAGGAGATGAACGATCCCCAGCGCGCCGCGGCCTACTACGACTGGGTCCGGCGCGTCGATCCCGCGGCCGAATCGCTGCAGGAGTTCCTCAGCGAGCACGGGGACCTGATGGCGGCGCTCGAGGCCGAGTCGTCGACTGAGACCGCTGACGGGGTGGCGATTGACTCGAGCGAGGTTGGCGACGCCAGCGAGGTGGGTGCTGACGAGGCGATGCCAGACGAGGCGCTCGCTGCGGCCGAGGCCACGGCGGAGGCCGTGGGCGCTGGGGCGGCCGCGGAGGACATCGGGGAGCCCCCCGCCGTGGTACCCGACGACCAGGAGGCGCCCGAGGTCGAGGAGCCTGCTGCCGAGGAACCCTCCGACGATGCGCCAGCGGAGGAGCCGGTCGAGGTCGAGGAGCCGGCAGCGGAAGAGCCTGAGACACCGGTCGAGGAGGAGCCCTCGGACGAGGAGCCCGTAGCGGAGGAGCCCTCGGACGAGGAGCCCGCAGCGGAAGAGCCCGAGGTCGAGGCCGAGGAGCCCGCAGCGGAAGAGCCCGAGGTCGAGGAGCCCGACGAGCAGCCGGTCGCGGCGGCGCCCGTCGCTGACGAGATCGGCGAGCTCGACGAGGAGGTCGACGACGCCACCACCGAGCTGTGGGCGGCAGCGCGGGCAGCCGAGGGGGACTCGCCCGAGAAGGGCGTCGACGCCTGGCGCAAGGCGGCCCAGCGCGGGCGCCAGTATCGTACCCCGAAGCGGGCGCTGGCGCGGCTCTACCGCCAGCTCGAGCGCTGGAACCCGCTGGTCGACGTGCTCAAGGAGGAGGCCCAGCTGGTCGACGACCAGGTGGAGAAGCTGGCGATCCTCGGCGAGATGGTCACGCTCTACCGCGACTTCCTGCGGCTCGACGTGATGGTCGTCAACACGCTTAACGAGATCCACAAGCTCGAGCCTGGTGATGTCAAGGTGCTCGACGACCTGGCGGCCCAGTACGAGAAGATGAACCGCTGGACCGACCTGATCTCCTCGCTGCGCAAGAAGGCCGAGGTGACCGGCAACACCGAGGAGCAGGTCGAGATCCACAGCCGCATCGCGTCGCTCTTCGTCGAGCGCTTCAGCAACCAGGCCGAGGCGATCAAGGCCTATGAGCAGGTGCTCGAGCTCGACCCGCAACACCGGCAGGCGATCGAGAGCCTCAAGGGGATGTACGAGCGTCGGCGCGACTGGGAGAAGCTGATCGCGCTCTATCAGCAGGAGATCGATCTGATCGATGACGAGGGCGAGCGCGGCCAGCGCTACCTCGAGGTGGCGCAGCTCGCATCGACCAAGCTCAAGCGCCCGCAGATCTCGATGGAGCTCTGGGGCAAGGTGCTCGAGTACGACGCCGTCAACCTCGAGGCGCTGCAAGAGCTGGAGCAGCTCTACGAGCGCGCGAAGGACTGGGACAACCTGGCCGACGTCTGTCGGCGCCAGGTCGACGTCACCGACGACGTGCAGCGCAAGATCCAGGTGCTGCAGAAGCTCGGCGTGCTGTTCTCCGACAAGGTCAAGGACGACGACCGCGCGGTGGAGGCCTGGAAGGCCTTGCTCGAGGTCGACTCGACCCACCGTCGGGCGCAGGACTCGCTGAAGAAGCTCTACCTCGCGGCTCGCGACTACGATCAGCTCGAGGCGTTCTACGCCGCTCAGGACAAGTGGGACGAGTTCATTCGCGTGCTCGAGCGCCAGGTCGAGAGCGAGGAGCCCGATACCCGACTGCAGCTCTATTTCAAGATCGCCACCCTCTGGCAGGAGAAGATCGGCAAGGCCGATCGGGCGGTGCGTGCCTACGAGAAGGCGCTGACCCTCGACGAGACCAACCTCGACGCGGCCGAGGCGCTGATCCCGCTCTACGAGGGCGGGCGTGATCAGAAGAAGTACGCCCAGGTG
>JAUVBO010000914.1 GCA_030591195.1 Pseudomonadota bacterium | reverse complement strand
GGGTGACCGCTGCTTGACCTTCCGACCGGGGGCGGTCGGATCGTCTGCCAGGGGCCGCGGAGCTTCTGCCGTCTCTGCTGCCTCGAGCGCCGCCCGCTCATCGTCCACCGGGGGTCCGACGAGGTCGTCGGTCTCCGCCTCTTGCGGCCCTTGATCGTCCGCCTGCCCGGGGCGGTCACCCGGCTCGATCTCGAGCGGGTGCTCGTCGTCGACTGGCTCGCCGAACAGCGCCGCTCGGTCGAAGTCGAGCTCCTCGGCCCCGAGGACGTTGCGCTCAAGCGTCTCCGTCTCGTTGTCAGCAGGCTCGAGCGGGATCGCGCCCCGTCCTGCCAAGTCGGCAACCAGTCGCCCGAGGCGCAGCCGCGACAGCCGGAGGCCGGTGTCGCTGGCAAACTGGTCGAGCGCCTCGAGCATCGCCTCGGCCGAGGCGAACCGGTCGCCCGGCTCCGGCTCCAGCGCCCGCATCACGATGTTCTCGAGATCCGCAGGGTAGCCCGCGCGGGCGAAGGTCGGCGGCGCGATCGATTGATCGCCGGTCAGCACCTCGGCGGCAGGCCGCTGGAACAGTCGCTGTCCGACGCTCAGCTCGTAGAGCAACACGCCCGCGCTGAAGATGTCAGCCGTGGGCTCCGGCCGGTCGCCGCTCGGATAGCACTCGGGGGCGATGTAGGCGAAGTGCCGTGGGGTGCGCTGCTTGCCGTCGCGCAGGAATCGCTCGGGCCAGGCCGTGCCGAAGTCCACCACGCGCACCGTGCCCTCGGGACTCACGATCACGTTGTCCGGACCAAGCGCCCGGTGCACGAGGCTCAGCGGCCGTCCCCCCTCGTCGTCAAACTGGTGGGCGTGCCGCAGGGCCTCGAGGACCTGGACGGTGATCGCCACCGACATCTCCATCGGCACCATCCGCCCGGACTCGAGCAATCCCTCGATGAATCGCTGCAGGGTCCAGCCGCGGCAGTGCTCGCGCACCACGTAATAGCGGCCGTCCTCCTCGCCCACATCATAGGTGTGCGCGATCGCCGGATGGGCCAGCCCAGCCGCCACCAGCGCCTCCTCCACCAGGGCGCTGCCGCGGCCCTCTTTGGCCAGCCGCGGGGAGAAACGCTTGATCACGACCTCCCTCGAGATCCCGCTGGTCGACAGCTGCCGGGCAACGAAGACCTCGGCCAGCTCGCTCTCACCAAGCTTCCGCGAGAGGTCGTACCGGTTAGTCAGGAAGCTCGTGGTCTTCGACATCGGTTCTCTTCATCGTGTGCGACCTTGTCGCACGTCGTACCTAAAGCGCGCGAATTGTATTCAGACATGCCGCATTCGTCTACCTGTATCTATGTCAAGCCCACGACACCACATCTGCGAAATCTAAGCGGAACAAGTGGTTGTTGACGGGCACGGGCCATAGCCCCATCGTGAGCGCGAGATGGATTGCGCACCACGTGAAGGGCAGCACCATCTGCTGCTGGTGATGTTGCTGGTGATGGGTGCCGGCGCTGCCTACACCCTGCTGGCCGCTGCCACCGTCAATGGTGATGGGATCGGCTACCTCAAGCAGATCCCGGGCAACGATCTTTCGCCCGGACACATCGCCTTCCTGCCGATCGCCCGTCTGGTCGCTGGCCTTGTCGAGCACCGAGCCCCGATCGCGCTGGTCGGCCCCTTGCGGATCCTGTCGACCCTCGTCGCGCTCGCAGGGCTGGTCGTTTTCTACGCCGGAGCCCGTCGCCTCTGGCCTGCCCGACAGGCGCTCTACTGCACCGCGTTGCTCGCAGCGAGCCACGCATATTTTCGCGCCGCCCAGGAAGTGGAGGTCTACGGCCTGGCCACGACCGTGGTGATCTGCTTGCTCGTCGCTCTGATCTGGCACCGGACCGACCGCCCGGCTGGCCGTCCTCGATTGCGCTGGGCGGTCTGCGTCGGCCTGGCCGCCGGCGTGGCGCCGGCCCTGCACCTAACGCTCGCTCTGCTCGCCCTGCCGGCCGTGGCGCTGGTCTGGTTCAGCGGCCGGTGCTGGCGGCACCTGCTCGCCGCCGCGGTCATCGCCGGGGGCGTGGGGCTCGGCCTGCTGGTCGCCGCGCTCGCTGCGCAGCAGATCGAGACGCTGTCAGGTGCCTGGCGCTGGCTTGGCAGCGCCGACCACGGCATCCCCTACCCGCTGTCAGCGGCCACGCCGCTGATCGCGATCTGGGGCATCACCAAGTCCCTCGTCTCGGTGCCCTACCTCTACGAGGCGTCGACCGCGCGGGTGGTGCTACAGAGCGCCCTCGCTGGCGCGGCCTGGTTGACCTTGATCGTCCTCGCTCGACGTTCTACCAGCGGACCACCGACCATCGCCGGCATCCCAGCGTGGTGGTTGCCCGCCGTCCTCGGTCCGCTCGCCGCATTCGGGGTCTACTTCTTCCCGTCCGACACCGAGCGCTGGGTCTTCATCATGCCGGCACTCTGCCTGCTCTTCGGTCGCGCAGCCGGACGCGCCGGCTTGGTCGTCCTGGCGCTGATCGCCGCGCTCAACGTGGCGGTGCGCGTGCCGGCGGCCCTCGACCACTCGGAGGTTCAGCGAGCCCGAGCCGCCGACGGGCTGCTCCGCCCCGGCGACCTCCTGCTCTGCCCGGGCCACGGCTGGCCCGAGCTGGTGGGCCTGGCTACCGAAGCCCCGGCCGAGCGATTTCCGCTGGTCTACCACGCCGGCGCCGAGCGCGACCTGGGCCGCGCGTTGACTGCGATGCACCGGCGGGCGACGGAGACGTTCGCCCGCGGCGGTCGGGTCTACGTCGCCCGCCTGCGCGATCGCCGCGACGCTCGCGGCTTCAAGGAGCTGCAGCGC
>JAUVBO010000865.1 GCA_030591195.1 Pseudomonadota bacterium | reverse complement strand
GCGGCCGCCGGGCGCCTCTTACTAAAAACGATGGGAGGCGCCATTATACAAAGAGTGTGCTTATTTTCGCTTGCCCGCCTTCCTCTTAGGCGCGGTGCGCTTCTTGCGCGGAGCGCGGCGTCGGGCGGGGGCGGCGGCAGCAGCGCCGGCCGTCAGGCAGAGGACGCGAGCGAGCAGGAAGCCGCCCGCTGCGCCGAGAAGGAGGGGAACCTCGACCTGGCGGTGCAGCTCTACGCCAAGGGGGGCGAGTACCGCGAGGCGGGCCGACTGCTGGCCCAGCAGGGCAGGATGGCCGACGCTGCGCGGGCCTTCGCCGCCGCCGAGGCACCCTACGAGGCCGGCGTTTGCTACCTGCACGCAGGCGACGAGGGGGCGGCCTTCGAGTGGTTGCTCAAGGTACCGGTCGGCGACCCACGCTACCGCAAGGCCGCGGTGCAGGTGGTCCGCTGCTGTCGGCAGGGCGCCAAGCTCGACTTCAGCGTCGAGCACTTCCTTGGCCAGTTCCTCTCCGCCGGCCCGGAGGACCAGCTCGAGATGGAGGCCTTCTACGTGCTGGCCCGTCTCTACGAGCAGCAGGGCATCACCGACGTCGCGGTGGAGGTGCTGCAGAAGCTGCTCGCCCGCGCTGCCGAGGGCTATCGCGACGCCGCCGAGTGGCTCGCGCGCATCGCGCCCCAAGCCAGCCCGTCCGGGCCCACCGAGCTGCGCCGGCGGATCGCTGCGGAGGACGCGGCGTTTCGTGGCGACCCCAAGGCCGGCTCGCCAGGGGCGCCGCTGACCGCCGGTGGGCGGATGAAGCTCGCCGATCTGCCAGGCCTGCCGCCGCTGCGTGATCAGTCGCCGCAGCGTCCGGCCCCGGGCGATCAGGCGTTGCACCCGCCGCCTGGTGCTCCGCCGGTGGCGCCGGCGGGAGCCACGATCGCGGGTCAGGCCGCCTTCGTACCGCTCCCCCCGCCGCAGGCCGGAGCGCCGGTGGCGCCGACCGCGCCGTCGCTGCAGCTCAACCCCTCCGGGGCGACGATCGGCGTGGTGCCGGGACAGGACAGTGGCGGCTACCAGCCCGCGGCGCGGCCCGCTGCGGCGAGGGACGTCTTCACCATCGGGGCCACCGTGGCTGACCGCTACCAGCTGCTGAGCAAGATCGGCGAGGGCGGGATGGCGATGGTCTTCCGTGCGCTCGACACCGAGCTCGACGACGAGATCGCGATCAAGGTCTTCCTGCAGCAGACGATCGACTCGAGCCTGCAGCAGGAGAGCCTCGGACGCTTCAAGGAGGAGCTGAAGCTCAGTCGCCGGCTGAGCCACCCGAACATCATCCGCCTCTACGACATCGGCATCTTCGGTGGGCAGCGCTACATCTCGATGGAGCTGCTGGAGGGGCACGGACTCGACCAGCTGATCGAGGAAGGTGGGATCAGCTATACCCGGGGGCTGAGCTGGCTGGTGCAGGCCTGCGCCGGGCTGCAGGCGGCCCACGACAAGGGGGTTATCCACCGTGACATCAAGCCGGAGAACCTCTTCGTCACCGACGAGGATCTGGTCAAGGTGCTCGACTTCGGGATCGCCAAGAACACCCAGGTCTCGGGGCGGACCGTCGCCGGGATGATCGCCGGAACCCCCGAGTACATGGCGCCCGAGCAGGTCTCCGACTTCAGCGCGGTATCACCGGCCACCGACCTCTACGCCCTCGGGGTGATCGCCTTCCGGATGTTCACTGGCCAGGTGCCGTTCGACAGCCAGGACCTGATGAAGCTGCTGGTGATGCACATCAATGACGAGCCCCCGACGCCCCGCTCGATCAACCCGCAGGTCCCCGAGGCGCTGGAGCAGCTGATCCTCCGCGCGCTGCGCAAGGACCCGGCCGAGCGGCAGGGCAGCTGCCGTGAGCTCGCCGCCCAGCTGCAGCAGATCAGTCGTCAGCTCGGCGGCGGATAGCGCCGGGCGGGTCGACCTGCGGCGGGGCGAGGAAGATGTTCAGCGAGCGTCCCGCGGAGCGGAAGACCCTCACGCCGCCACGGATGTAGAACAGGGCGATCACCTCGGTGTGGGTGCCAGCGGCGATGTTGAAGACCAGCTGGGTGATCGAGTTGAAGGTCATGAACAGCCCGAGCCCGGCACCGGGGGACGGTCCCTCGCGCAGCTTGCCGCGCGCGCCGAGGAATGCGCGCTTGAGGTAGGCGATGATCACGTCGCGCTCGAGCGCGCCGAAGGGGTCCGATACTCTGAGCCCGATGTAGTGTCCGTTGCAGCCGAACGACAGCTCGGCCTGCTCCGAAGGCTCGAGCACCAGCGGCTGGTCTCGTTCGATGTGGACGTACTTCGGCGTGCCGCTCGCGTCCACCGGCGCGTCGAACAGCGCGTTCATCAGCAGTTCCTCGGCGACCATCGACACGGAGGTAGCGATCGCCCGGTAACAATCGATCTCGTGGAGGTAGTCATCGAGATCGGCGACGGCCAGGTTCTTGTCCGTCACCGAGCCGATGGTCCGGTGATGGGTCTGCATCCCCCAGGTGGAGAGGTACTTGTCGAGCCCGAAGATGTCGTGGTCGACCAGCTTGCGGGCGGTTACCAGCAGCTCCCGCTCGTCGATCTTATCCACTGAGTCGTCGACGCCGGTGTGACGCGCGACGAGGTTGCTCAGCCCCTCGGTGGTCAGCATGTGCACCAGCAGCTTGTTGGCCACCTCGCGGGTCAGCACCAGCACCGCGGTGTCCGGGTGGTGCCGCCGGAGCTGGCGCACGATGCCCTTGACCCGGTCGAGGTCCTGGTCGGCATCGATCAGGAACAGGTTGGTCGGCGCTGCGAGCCGCTGCTCGAGATCGGCCTGCTGGAGCTCGAGTGGCGCGACCTCGAAGCCCCCCGAGACCAGCGCCCGGGTCAGCTGGCGGCGCAGGCGGCGACCGGCGACGACCGTGGCAACTGGGAGCATTTCCTCATCCTGCCTGGGTCGGGCGGGTTTTGCAAAAACCGCTTCCGCACCTTCGCTG